>CAJXGK010000320.1 GCA_913053815.1 uncultured Rhodanobacteraceae bacterium | reverse complement strand
TCTATTTCGGCACCACCGCCGAGCCGATGCGTGAGGCGCTGGAAGGCCTGGGGCAACGTGGCGTGCAACTCGATGCATTGCGCCTGCGTGCATTTCCCTTTACCGAGGGGGTGCTGAAATTTATCGAGCAGCACCAGACCGTGTTCGTGGTCGAGCAGAATCGAGATGCGCAATTGCGCACTTTGCTTCTTGCCGAAGCCGGTATTGCCCCTGAAAAACTCGTGCCGGTGTTGTACTACGGAGGGCTGCCGATGACGGCTGAATTTCTCATCGACGCAGTCCTGGAACACGTGTCACCGGAAGAGCGTATGGCCGTGACAGGAGCCGTCTCATGACCTACATCAGCAAGCCTGTCGTCCACCATCCCGAACTGCCCAAGAACGCCCTGGGACTTACCCATCGTGACTATGATGGCCGGATCTCGACCCTCTGTGCCGGTTGTGGTCACGACTCGATCAGTGCCGCGCTTATTCAGGCGTGCTTCGAGCTGGATCTGCCCCCGCACCGCCTCGCCAAGCTTTCCGGTATTGGCTGTTCAGCCAAAACACCCACCTATTTTCTCGGTGCAGCGCACGGTTTCAACGGCGTCCATGGGCGCATGCCATCGTTGGCGACGGGGGCGAATCTCGCCAACCGCGATCTGGTCTACATCGGAATTTCCGGTGATGGGGATACCGCCTCAATCGGCTTGGGCCAGTTTGTGCATGCGATTCGACGTGGCGTGAATATGCTCTACATGGTGGAGAACAATGGCGTCTACGGGCTGACCAAGGGCCAGTTCTCGGCCACTGCCGACGTCGGATCCAGGAGCAAGAGCGGTGAAGCAAATATCTATCCGGTAATTGACTTGATCAGCTTGGCGCTTGACCTGGGTGCAGGCTTCGTCGCCCGCAGCTTTTCCGGGGACAAGGAGCAGTTGGTACCGCTTATCCGCAGCGCCCTGTCCTACCCGGGCTTCGCCTTCATCGATTGCCTGTCGCCTTGCGTTACCTTCAACAACCATGTCGGTTCAACCAAAAGCTATGCCTGGATTCGCGATCATGACCTGCCCATTGCCGATCTGGTGCCGCCCAGGAAAGAGATCACCGTCTCCTACCCACCCGGCTCACGCCAGGTGGTGACGCTGCACGATGGGTCTCAATGTGTACTGCGCAAACTTTCCGGTGACCATGACCTCGGTGACCGGGCTGCCGCTCTAGCGCTCATCGAAGAACACCGCCGCTGTGGGGAAATAGCCACCGGCCTGCTCTATCACGATACCGAAGCGCAGGATATGCATTCCCGCATGAATACGGTGGCGACTCCACTCAATGCTCTGAGCTTTGAGACGCTCTGTCCCGGTACCGAGACCCTTACCAAAATCAATGCTGGATTTCGCTGAGTCGTAACCCGGTTGGATCACCGGATTCACCTAAATTCGCGACCCCATCCAGGACCTACGGGAATCTGCAGCAGTAGCGAAAATCTAGCCCTCAGGCTATACCTGTTTTCAGAACCAGTACGGCGCGGGAGTCCATTTTGTCCCGTAACGTATCGTTAATAGCCCACCGTATTTTGCAGTCGAACTGAAATTGATGAAAACCCCCAAGGGCTTGCACCCATTGCTGGAAGACGGCGTGATCGATGAAGTTCTGTATCCGCTCAAGAGCGGCAAAGAAGCGTCGGTTTACGTAGTGCGATCAGGTGGCGAGACCCTTTGCGCCAAGGTTTACAAGGATATGGCCCAGCGTAGTTTTCAGGCCCGAGTACCCTATCAGGAAGGTCGTAAAGTGCGCGGCAGTCGTCGCCAGCGAGCCATCGGCAAGGGTAGCCGTTTCGGTCGTAAAGAAGAGGAAGCAGCCTGGAAGCGCACCGAAGTTGATGCGCTCTATCGGCTGGCCGAGGCCGGTGTGCATGTACCGCGCCCCCATGGTTATTTTGAGGGTGTGTTATTGATGGCCCTGGTGGTTGATGCGGCGGGCCACAGTGCGCCTCGTCTTAGTGAAGTTGAATTGAGCCCTGAGCAGGCGTGTTATTTCTATACCGTACTGATTCGCGACGTAGTACGCATGCTGTGCCTGGGGTTGATTCATGGAGACTTGTCTGCGTACAACGTCCTGGTAACCCAGGAAGGCCCGGTTCTCATTGATTTTCCACAGGTGGTCAATGCCTCAGGCAACAACAATGCCCGCTCAATGCTGCTACGTGATGTGCACAAGCTTCGCGACTATCTGGGTCGGTTCGCACCTGAACTCTTAGCTGTCCATCATGGCGAGGAGATGTGGGCGCTGTTTGCCACCGGAACCTTGCAGCCGGATGTCAAGTTAACAGGAACCTTTGTATTCGACCAACACTCAGCCGATGTACAGACGGTGAGGCACTCTATCGAGGATGCCCGGCGGGAAATGCTGGCCCGTCAGCAGGGACGCAAAGAAGCTGCGGAACGCGATTAGCCAAACCGCAGCATCGGTAGTACGCGGGATCGTTCCGCGCCAGCCTTTCAGAGAGAAAGGCCTCAAGCGTCAGGATAGCTGCAGAACCGTCTTCAACCTGTTGGAGCGGAAGGGTCTGCGTCCTGCTGAGGTACTGCACCGGTATCGTCGGCATTCTTCGCAGCTTTCTTCAGACGTTTTTCGTCCTTCTTCTTTTTCTTAGCCAGGTCGCGCTGGCGTTTCTCGTATTGATAATTTTGTCTGGCCATGATGAACCTCAATGAAAGGCGCAGTATAAGTCAGCCGTGTGACCCATGCACTGTGGCAATTGGAATGCTGGGTTCTCGGCGCGTAGGTTGCGGATGAAGCACGCGCCCCGGCATTATCCATTATCGCCGTCACGTCGTAGGAAGTAGTGAGGAACGAACCGCATCATTTTTCAGCCCTTGAACCGCCCTGACTTGCTCATCATTCCCGCTCAGGCGGGAATCCGTCGGGCTCGGAACACGTATGAGGCCCGCTCGAACGGTGTTGCTAGACCGTGGATCCCGGGTCTCCGCTGCGCGTTATCCCCCTCCTTCCCGTCATTCCCGCGTAGGCGGGAATCCAGTGAAGCAAGCCATGACCACGCAGTGGGCATCTGATCTTTTTGGGATTTACG
>CAJXGK010000319.1 GCA_913053815.1 uncultured Rhodanobacteraceae bacterium | reverse complement strand
CGCTCTTTTTTGATGAGTTTGCCGATGACCACCAATCTCGTCACCACGACCGCATGCTGGATCCCGGGTCTAGGCCCGGGATGACGAAAACAAAAGGCGCCCGGGATGACAAAATTTTCGGTGCTTGTCCAAGCCGGAGGACGGCTTGAACAAGCTCAGCATGAAAGGGCTCACGGTTTATAAAGCACGACCCTAGATAGCGCCTGTTTCGACCACGCCGGAGGCTGTGCGACCTACCTTCCCCCTTCACCGTAACGGATGGCGACTCGATCCCCGCCATCGAGCTAGACTCAATCAGGACAATCCCTAATCCACGGAACCCCGACCCAGCACGTCAATAGCACATCTCACCTGGATTGAAGCGAATCCATACCTTGCAATACTTGCTCGAGCTCGTATCTACCCGACTCACGGCCAGACAGCCAGGCTGCGGCGACCAGTGCACCACGAGCAAAGATTGAGCGGCTATCAGCACGATGCATCAGCTCTAGGCGTTCGCCACGTCCCACCAATAGCACACTGTGCTCACCAACAATATCACCCGCCCGGGTTACTGCAAAACCGATATGCCCTGGCTGACGTGGGCCGGTATGGCCTTGACGCACCAAGTCGGCACACTGCTCGAAATCGCAACCCCGCGCCGCCGCCGCCACCCGTCCAAGAGCCAGTGCGGTACCCGATGGGGCATCCTCCTTGCGAGCATGATGGGCTTCAGCAATTTCCAGGTCCCATTCAGGTAGGGCCGCTGCCGCTTCACGCACCCATCGCATCAACAAGGCCACACCCAGACTAAAATTGGCGGCATGCAACACCGCTGTGCTCTGACAAGCCTGCTGCATCACTTGCATGGCTTGCTGATCGAAACCGGTGGTACCCGATACCATTCTTACCTGCTGGCTGGCACACCATTGCAATGCCTGGACCGCGGCATGGGGTGTACTAAAGTCAATTAAAACATCAGCGTCTAGATCGTCCAGGCGGGTTTGGTAGCGGGGCTCACCGGGTACGACCACGTTGGCAACGGGTTGTCCTTCCAGTTCCGAGCCCGGTTTCACTACCGCTGCAGTAAGAACAAAGCGGGTATCCCGATGCAGCAAGTCGAGAATACTTCGCCCTATGCGCCCTGCGGCGCCATGCACAATGATTCGAATCGGTGAGGACATGTGGGAACTTTAAAAAACCTACTGCGCAAACTGCTTGTGGTGTCGTGTGTTCATTCGCTCTTCACCTATCTACTGGAAAGATCTCGTTGCTCATTTCCCGACTCCTGGTACTCGCCCACTCGTGGCGCTTCTTCACGGTGCCCATATGACTTCTACTGCCACGGCAAGCTCACAACATCGCCCCAGCCCCCGGCATGATCCCTACGCAGCGACAAGAGCTATCTGTTTCAAGAGGTTACTCGTGACCAGAAAGACTTAACCCCGTCCATGAAACGATGCGCTTGCGGCGAGTGCACAGCCGTGTCGACCTTCTGAAAACTGTCGTCTAAGCGCTCCAGAAGGTCCCGTTGCTCTTTACTCAATCGTACCGGAGTTTCCACTAGGACATGGCAAACCAAATCACCAATGACCCCACCCCGCACCGATTTGACCCCACGACCGCGCAAGCGAATCGTCTGCCCGGTCTGGGTCTCAGGTGGAACGGTAATTGATACTTCGCCTTCCAGGGTGGGTACGGCAATCCCTGCGCCCAGCGCCGCCTGAGCAAACCGAATGGGAACTTCACAGTGCAGATCACGGCCATCACGATGGAAGATTGCGTGAGACCGAACCTGTACCTCAACATAAAGGTCGCCAGCCTGAGCCCCCGCGGGCCCGGCTTCACCCTGCCCGGTAAGACGGATATGGTCACCCTCACTTACTCCGGCTGGGATCCGTACCGAGAGCGTACGCTTCCGTTCGATACGCCCTTCGCCATGACAACGTCGGCAAGGATCCTTGATCGCTTGACCGCTGCCACCGCATTGTGGACAGGCCTGCTGGACCGAAAAAAAGCCGTTTTGCATACGTACCTGCCCCACCCCACCGCAGGTACGACAACGAGCCAGCTTGCCGTTTGCTGAACCACTGCCGTGACAGGCATCACAAGCAACCAGACTGGGAACTTCGATATCCTTTTCACAACCGAATACGGCCTCTTCCAGATCCAGATCAAGCAGGTAGCGCAAATCACTTCCGCGGCGTGCCCGGCCACTGCCGCCACCGAATATATCTGAAAATATGTCACCGAAGACATCGCCCATATCCGCGAATCCCCCTCCCCTGCCACCTTCGAAGGCCGCATGGCCGTGCCGGTCGTACTGGCTACGGCGCTGAGCATCACAAAGAACCTCGTAAGCTTCCTTAGCCTCTTTGAAGCGATCCTGCGCCCCCGGGTCATCCGGACAACGGTCGGGGTGATATTTCATGGCCAGACGACGAAAAGCTTTTTTGATCTCGACCTCGTTGGCGTTACGAGCGACTCCCAGCACTTCGTAGTAGTCGCGTTTGCTCATAAGTACCATCCAGTTCCCGTAACCCGACGATGAAGATGAGCGCCCCGCATTACGAAGCGCTCATCGGATTGCCATCTCTTACTAGCGATATCCGTCACTTTTTTTCGTCATCCTTGATCTCGGTGAATTCGGCATCGACCACATCCTCATGGCCTGGTGTACCGGCTGAATCGGCCGATTCAGTACCCCCGCCGGCCTGCGCGCCTGCTGCGGAAGCTGCCGAAGCCGCCGCGGCATACAATGACTGAGCCGTCTGCTCAAGAGCCTGGGTACGTGATTCGATCGCCTCCTTGTCGTTGCCCTTCACCACCTTCTCCAGTTCGGCCAAAGCCTGTTCAATGCCGGCAATCTGTTCGCTGGGAACCTTGTCACCATTTTCCTTGACGGCGCTGCGGGTCACATGTATCAGCTGATCGGCCTTGTTGCGCACCACGACGAGTTCTTGGAATTTCTTATCATCTTCACGATGCGCCTCGGCATCTTGCACCATGCGCTCAATTTCGCCTTCATCCAAGCCGGAACCCGCTTTGATTTCAATCTTCTGCTCCCGACCGGTGTTTTTGTCCTTGGCCGAAACATGCAAAATA
>CAJXGK010000318.1 GCA_913053815.1 uncultured Rhodanobacteraceae bacterium | reverse complement strand
CTGAGTGGGGTGATGGCGCAGATGCGCAGATCGTCGATAGTTGGGGACATGGTTAGGGTTCCTGATTGGGTCATGGATCCGAGACAGCAAAAAAAACCGCCAGTGGCTACTGGCGGCTGAGTTGGGAATTATCTGTGATCGTTACTTTACGTCGATCGTACCCGTATCTCCGTCAGTGGTTTCGGATAGCCGTAAAACCAAAAATATGGGTGGTGAAGGGTTGTGTTCATGGATCTATAGATAGCACATGCGTCGCCAACAGCAAAGGAATCCCGGCGAGTATTGGCGGCTGATGCCGATGAAATTTCACGGTATTAGCCTGATTCGCCAGAAAAATGTAGCCAGCAGATAACGGGGTTGGTAGACCACCCCAGGAACATCCTGGTTCAGGTCGTCAAGTTACACTTTGTGGATGTCGCACTTGCCCCTCGCCATGAACTACAAAACGTTCGATCGTGAGCGACTCTGCACCCATCGGTCCGTAAGCATGCAGACGGGTGGTGGAGATGCCGATTTCTGCACCCAGTCCCAATTCACCGCCATCGGAAAATCGTGAAGAGGCATTGACCATCACGACCGCCGAATGCAATCCGTGCACGAAGCGTTGTGCAGTGATCTCGTTTTGGGTCGCGATGACTTCGGTGTGATCGGAACCATATTGGTGAATGTGCGCCAGGGCGCTGTCGAGACTATCGACCACACGCACTGCCAGTACCAGGTCGAGATACTCGGCGGCATAATCCTCGTTGGTGGCTGGATGGGCCTGCGGAAGCAGTTCGCAAACTCGCGGGTCACCGCGTAATTCGACCCCGCGTGCGAAGAGGGCGGCTGCGGCCGTTGGTAAAAAATGTGCGGCGATGTCGGTATGAACCAGCAGGGTTTCCAGGGCATTGCAAACTCCCGGCCGGGTGGTCTTGCCATCAATCAGCAGACGCTGTGCCAGGGCTGGATCAGCCTCTGCATCCACGTACAGATGACACACTCCCTGGTAGTGCTTGATCACGGGTATCCGTGAATGTTCCACGACAAAGCGGATCAGACCTTCACCACCACGGGGGATCACTAGATCAACGATATCGTTGAGTTGGATCAGTTCGAGAATACTTTCACGACGCAGATCATCCAGCAGAGTTATGGCCGCAGTGGGCAAACCCCTTTGGCGTAGCGCTTGCCGCAAAGCCCCAGCAATGGCTCGGTTGGAATGAATGGCTTCTGAGCCACCGCGCAGAATTACGCCATTGCCGGCTTTGAGACATAATGCCGCGGCATCTGCGGTGACATTAGGTCGCGCTTCATAGATCATCGCGATGACCCCCAATGGCACGCGCATACGCTCCACCCGCAGCCCATTGGGCCGTATTTCGCTACGGGTAATCCGGCCAACCGGATCAGGTAATTCGGCGATGCGCTGCAGGGCTCTGGCCATATCATCGAGTCGGATTTTATCCAGACGTAGCCGGTCCAGCATTGCCTTGCGGACCCCCTTGATCTGCGCAGCATGCAAGTCTGCGGCGTTGGCCGCAAGGATGGCCTCGGAATCATCCAGTAAGGTATCCGCCATGGCGTGTAACAAACCATTTTTGGCAACGCTAGATAATGCGGCGATCTGTTGTGCTGCCGCGCGGCAATCCAGGGCGAGTTGCTTGATATTCATAGGTTGTTATTAGCCGAGCTATCCAGGGTGACCAGATCGTTGCGATGCACCACGGTTTCACCGTAGCTGTAGCCGAGGATGGCCTCAATTTGGCGACTATGCTGGCCGGCGATCCGGATAATTTCCCTCGCAGCATACTGGCTGATACCACGAGCAATGCGGTGTGCATCATCGGGGCCGATAATATCAACCACATCACCGCGTGAGAACCTTCCTTCCGTGTCCACGACGCCACTTGGCAACAGCGAGGCCCGACCGTCTCGCAGCGCGCGCACTGCCCCGGCATCAACCCGAATGCGCCCGAATGCTGAAGGAGCATGCTTAAGCCAGTATTTACGAGCCTGCAGGCGAGTGTTGTCGGCGCGTAGGCGGGTACCACATAAGCGGTTTTGTTCGAGTAGGCCTAGCGTTGTAATATTGCGTCCGTTGAACAGCACGGTATCGATACCGGCTGCTGCCGCCTTGGTTGCCGCCTCGATTTTAGTGCGCATACCACCGGTACCCACGGCACTGTTCGTATCACTCGCCATGGCTAGTAATTTCGGGGCACCGGCCTGCATAATCTCGATCGGCTGAGCCGCAGGATCAAGACCAGGAGGGGCGGTATACAGCCCATCAACATCGGTAGCGATCAATAGCAATTCGGCGTCAATCAGCGCGGCAACGAAAGCGGCCAGATTGTCATTGTCGCCAAGTTGCAGTTCATCTACGGCTACGGTATCGTTTTCGTTCACTACCGGTAGCGCGCCAAGGGTGAGTAATTCGCACAGTGTGGCGCGGGCGTTGAGATAGCGGCGGCGATTGCGCAGGTCATCGTAGCTGAGTAGTACTTGCGCAACCGGGCGATCAAACAGGTTTTGCCAGAGGGTGATCAGCGGGGTTTGGCCGAGTGCAGCGAGAGCCTGTTTAGCAGCTAATCCAGCGCCGGCATCGGGTTGTCTGCGCAACAAAGAGTGCCCAGCCGCCACAGCACCGGATGAGACCAGCACCACTTCGCGTCCACGAGCGTGGCAATGAGCAACAAACTGGGCAATACCCGAAGCGTAGCGAGTACTCAGGCCATCACCATCACCCGTAAGCAGGCTGCTACCGATCTTGAGTACAGCACGCTTGAAATCGGGTAGGGCTTGCTCGCGAAATCGATTCGAGGTTTCGACATCGCTTTCCGCAGCTTGAATCACGCTCTCGTTACGGCTCATGGCCTATCCCGGTTCGACGTATTCAACACCCGCAGCCGGTGTTGAGAGACAGCGTATCATGCACCGCAGCATAAAGCAGGCTGGGGGTGGAGCAAAATGAGTGGGTAATGGCGATACTGCTGCAAGCCAACTTGTGACCAAGTTGGCTTTTTATAAATCCTTGATTTTGGTGGAGCGACGGGGGCTCGAACCCCGGACCTTCGCATTGCGAACGCGACGCTCTCCCAGCTGAG
>CAJXGK010000317.1 GCA_913053815.1 uncultured Rhodanobacteraceae bacterium | reverse complement strand
CCGGGTGCTTCCGTCCGCCTTGGGGAGGCACGTTCGCGACCGTCCCCTCGAGCATCTTCAGCAGCGACTGCTGGACCCCCTCGCCGGAAACATCGCGGGTTATCGATGGGTTTTCACTTTTACGCGAAATTTTGTCAATTTCATCGATATAGACGATACCGTGCTGGGCTTTTTCAACATCGTAGTCGCAACGTTGCAATAATTTCTGGATAATGTTTTCAACATCTTCCCCCACATATCCAGCCTCGGTGAGACTGGTCGCATCGGCAATGGTGAAGGGTACATTCAGCAACCTGGCCAGGGTTTCGGCCAACAAGGTCTTGCCCGAACCGGTCGGACCAATCAACAGAATATTGGACTTAGACAGTTCGACATCATCCTCCTTCTGCAACGATTGGAGGCGTTTGTAATGGTTGTAAACGGCAACTGATAGCGATTTCTTCGCCACAGACTGACCGATCACATATTGATTAAGGGTATCTTGGATCTCGCATGGTCGCGGCAGGTGCCCGCGGTTTGCCGAAGATTTTTCCTCCAGTTCCTCGCGAATAATATCGTTGCACAACTGTACACACTCATCGCAAATGAACACAGATGGACCCGCAATCAGTTTGCGTACCTCGTGCTGACTCTTTCCACAGAAGGAACAGTAGAGGATCTTGCCGGTCTCTCCGGCTCTGCCCTGGCGTTCGTCGTTCATGCTGTAAACCGCACTGTCAATACCTTTAAAGCGACCATAACACAGCCCCGGCTACTGACAAAAAAACCCAGCAGCCTTACGGCCTTGCCATAGGTTGGGATCAAGCCGATTTAACGGCTTCCTCAGAACGTTTCTCGAGGACTTCATCAATTATCCCATAGGTTTTTGCTTCCGCAGCACTGAGAAAACGGTCACGCTCAGTATCGTGGGCAATTTCTTCCACCGGTCTCCCCGTATGTCGAGCCAGGATCTGGTTGAGGCGTTCACGCAGCACCAGGATTTCTTTGGCTTGGATCTCGATGTCCGTGGCCTGGCCCTGCGTACCACCCGACGGCTGATGGATCATAATCCGCGAGTTGGGCAACGCGTACCGCTTACCTGGAGCACCCGCTGCCAGCAGGAATGCACCCATGCTCGCCGCTTGCCCCATACACATGGTACTGATCCCGCATTTCAGGAACTGCATGGTGTCGTAAACCGCAAACCCGGCCGTTACCGAGCCTCCCGGGCTGTTGATATAAAAATTGATATCCTTTTCCGGATTTTCTGACTCTAGAAACAGCAACTGGGCGATCACCAGATTGGCCACGTTGTCGTCCACAGGACCCACCAGAAAAACCACTCGCTCTTTGAGAAGCCGCGAATAGATGTCGTAGGATCGTTCCCCCCGCGGGGTTTGCTCGACCACCATAGGCACAAGGTTCAGCCCCATTGGTGAAGATGTATTGGGTTTCATGTAGGTCTCCTGGCTGTAGCGGTCAATCGGTCTGGTGGGGACGCAAAACTTCCTCGAAACTCAAAGGCGTGTCTGTACACTGCGCATGCCCAGCCACCCATTCTGCAACCTGCTCCTCAAGCACCTGATTGCGCAGGGAGTTCATGAAACGGGTATCGCGACTATATAGCTTGATGACCTGCTGAGGATCCTCGTAGGTACTAGCAATAGCTGTCAACGCCTTGCTCAACCGTGCTTCCTCGGGCTGAATATTTTCACGACGAGCAATTTCCCCCATTATCAAACCCGCCCGCACCCGTACCTGTGCCGGCTGCTGAGCGGCAAGAATCTGTGCTTCACTGGGTTGCTGGTCTTCTTCAAGACCGATACGGGCGATGGACTGAGCCTGCTCTTCCAGCATCGCCCGGGGTAGCTCAACACCGGGGTAGGCGGCGGCAAGCTTTTCTGCAACCTGCGCCTTGAGACGGGATGACAGTACATGATTCAACTCACGCTCGAGATTGCCACGCACTTCTTCGCGGAAGCCTTGCAAGCTACCATTGTGGATACCAAACTGCCGAATAAATGTCTCGTCCAGCTCCGGTATGACAGGTCCGCGGACTTTGTCGATCTTAACCGTCATCCGCGCCAGTTTGCCGGCCAGATCGGTATTGTGAAAATCATCCGGGAAGGCTACGTCGATCTCCAGTTCTTCACCGTGACGATGCCCCAATAGTGCCGTTTCTACTTCCTTGAGCACGCCCCCGGTACCGAGCACACTCCCCCCACGCTTGAATCCTTCCTCAGGCCAACGCTGCTCGGATGTCTGCACGGCATAATTGAAACCAACAAAATCATCTTTTTGAACTTCCCGGTCAATGTCTTCGAAATGCTGACGCTGCTTACGCAGTGTATCGATCATCACGTCAATGTCATGATCCGTCACCACAGCCACAATGCGTTCGACCTGCAAGGATGCCACATCCACCGCAGGCAATTCAGGGAAGACCTCAAACTGTGCGCTATAGGCAATTTCACCATTCTTGGCATGCCCATCGGTATCGATGGCAGGGGGAGATACCGGCCGCAAATTCTGTTCGGAGACCGCCTGCTCGAAGGTGCGGCGGATGATCGCGGACAGCTCCTCGCCACGAACCTGATCTCCGTAACGCTGCTCAATCACCTTCATCGGTACTTTACCGGGGCGGAAACCCTTCAGCCTTACCGAATGCGACAGCTCATGCAGACGCTCTTGCACACGTCCGTCCAGGTCGGTGGAAGGGAAGCTGACGGTGAGGCGGCGTTCGAGACTGCCGATATTTTCAAGCGAAACCTGCATGCGTATTCCTCATCTCCCGATACCCGCTACAGGTACGGACGGCTGGGCGTTGGTGCGAAAGGCGGGACTCGAACCCGCACGGGATTACCCACTGGATCCTAAATCCAGCGCGTCTACCAATTCCGCCACTTTCGCAATGACCTGGTAGCCGAGTAGCTTACGGCAAGCGCGTCGAGAGGAAAAGTAAAAGAGAACAATAGGCAGGAAAATGGTGGGCCGTGTAGGAATCGAACCTACAACCAATGGATTAAGAGTCCACTGCTCTGCCAATTGAGCTAACGGCCCGCGTTCTTCGTATTTTAACAGATCAAAATGGGGTGGACGATGGGATTC
>CAJXGK010000316.1 GCA_913053815.1 uncultured Rhodanobacteraceae bacterium | reverse complement strand
GGTGCCGCCGCCAACATCCAGCACCATCGAGCCACATGCCTCATGGACCGGAATACCGGCACCAATCGCCGCGGCCATCGGTTCCTCAATGAGAAATACATCCCGGGCTCCGGCGCTCTCAGCCGATTCCTTGATGGCCCGCCGTTCTACCTGGGTCGAGCCGCAGGGCACGCACACCAAAACCCGTGGACTGGGGCGCAGAAACCGCGAACGATGTACCTGCCGAATGAAATACTGCAGCATCGCCTCGGTCATCGTGAAATCGGCAATGACCCCATCCTTCATCGGTCGCACCGTGATAATGTTGCCAGGAGTGCGCCCTAGCATGTGTTTGGCTTCTGTACCCACCGCCGCGACCGTGCGGTGGTGGCCATGACTACCACGATCCTGGCGCAGGGCCACGACCGAAGGTTCGTTCAGCACAATCCCCTCACCCCGCACATAGATGAGCGTATTAGCCGTACCAAGGTCGATGGAAAGATCGTTGGAAAAGAGCCCACGTAGTTTTTTGAACATGCCGAATGCCCGGGCAGAATGAAGCGAACATGGCAGTCTAGGTGCGCGCTCTGGTGCTCGCAAGGAATTTGTGGTTAAGAAAACCTTCAGATAGTCCCTGCTCGCAAGCCAATCAGCACTTTGACCTGCTCGCCACTACGCCTCGTGAACGCATACCGTTATTATGGTCGGCCTGCACCAATAAACCAAAGGCTCGGTATTCCCATGAAGGCACTGATTTGCGGTTCGCTTGCCTACGACACCATCATGGTGTTCCAAGATCAGTTTAAGAACCACATCCTCCCAGACCAGGTGCATATCCTCAACGTAGCTTTCCTGGTACCGAGAATGCGCCGTGAATTCGGTGGCTGTGCCGGCAACATTGCCTATAACCTAAAGTTGCTCGGTGGCCATCCCGTGCCCTTCGCCGCCGTCGGTCAAGATTTCGGACTTTATCGCAAGCATTTCGAAAAATATGCTATCGATCTGTCCGAAGTTCAGGAGCTTGATGACTTGTTCACCGCCCAGGCCTTCATTACCACCGATCTGGACGACAACCAGATTACGGCCTTCCACCCCGGCGCCATGATGCGTTCCGGTGACCGTCACGTGCGTGAGGTGGCGGATGTGAAACTCGCCATCGTCGCCCCCGACAACCACGACGCCATGTTGCAGCACGCGCGCGAGTTTGCCGAAGCCGGCACGCCCTTCATCTTCGACCCCGGTCAGGCCATGCCTTTGTTCAACGGCGATGAGTTTCGTAGCTTTATCGAGCAAGCCCCGTACGTGACCGTCAACGACTACGAATCACAATTGCTGCAGAAGCGTACCGGCTGGACCGTCGCGCAAATTGCTGAACGAGTTGACGCCTATATTGTCACCCGCGGTCCCCAGGGATCGCTGATCCACACCGGTAAGGAAACCGTGAAAATCCCCCCGGCCCACGAACGCCGCGTTACCGATCCCACCGGCTGCGGTGATGCCTACCGCGCTGGTCTGATCTACGGCATCATGCACGGCTACGATTGGCCCACCACCGGTCGTATGGCCTCGCTGATGGGGGCACTCAAGGTCGAACACCCCGGCACTCAGAACCAGCGTTTCGACTTTACCGAATTCGCCGATCAGTTCCGCCAGCAGTTCGGCTACGCGCTGGATTGACAGGTGAACCGGACACCTTAAAATGGCTCCCGGCATAGTCGGGAACGCCTCTGTCAGGTTTCACCTTATCAAACCGCAGGTGATTCCCTGGGAATCAGCGCATCATCAATCTGTTGGGCACGGACTGCGGCGGGCTGGGTGCTGGATCAGTAGGCTCCGAAAGCCGAACGCTTCTCAATACCACCGGTCTGCATGGCGAAACCAAGGTATGAACCCGTGTAGATGTCGGCCGCCGAGAACATATCTCCCCACAGATACTCACCCTGCGATACCGCGTCTTCGAGCACGTCCAGGGTCTGCTCGTAGGTACCATAACCGATCATTCGCTCGCAACCTTCCGGTACCACGAAGCCCAGCGCCTGGTTGCTGACCGCCGCCTCGACCGGTCCGGCGGTAAAGAACAGCCAGCGATAATACGGCCCACGCAGTGGACTGCCAGGAGCCGGTGCCAACCCGGCGTTAGTGAAGATATCGGCCAGGTAAGCGCAAATTGCTGCGGTTTCCGTAACCACGATATCACCATGACATATTGCCGGAACCTTGCCCATCGGGTTGATCGACAGGTCCTCCGGTTCTTTCAGAGTTGTTGCGTAATCAAGTAGCACCGTCTGGTAGGGGGCCCAAGTTCTTCGAGTAACCAGCGCACGATCCGGCCCCGGGACATGGGGTTGGTGTCGAACACTAGCTCCGCATGGCTCATGCCGGTAACTCCTGATGAAGCAAAAGAGGATCAGCGACCGACGTCCGTGCGGGAAGCCCGATACCGGCTGTTACTGTGTACTCTCCGGGGGCCGATAACCAATACGAAATAAGCCCCAATGATGCCCGCGGATAAAGATCGGCGAAGAAATATCATACATAGTCTCGCCGGTGTCACGCTTGTAAGTATGCAGCAGACACGGCTTGCGATTGACCGCAGAAAGCTTGGCCGTACGATCGGTAAAGAAGCGCTTGGAGCGGTTGTGAACGATGTCCTCAGCGTAATCGCCGGTAAGCGGCTGCGAGAAAACCAAGTTATGAGTGCCTATATAACAGTGATCATCCATGGCACAAGCAAAAGCAATCGCCGCATTGGAGGCTAATATCGGCTCCTGGATTGCCGGTAACACCTTATCCGTGTAGGCGTCATACTGGTTAGTGAACTTCTCGGGGTTGGTATCCGGGATCGGTACGTACTGACGGTCTAGCAGCGCCTCCAGACTGATGCGCCCTTCTTCTACTCTACGTTCGAACAGATTACTGATCTCAGCCGCAGTGCGCTGCACAATCTCACGGAGCTGCTGATGCAAAGGATTGGCCTGATCGAAAGTAATCTCAAACAACTCCTCAGCAACATCCGCCTGGCTGAGGCTGGCATTAGCGGCCTTGGGTAACTCAGATTCCGTATAAGCAAGTCCTTCCAACATCTCCTGAACTTCCGTAGATATCTGCCGGG
>CAJXGK010000315.1 GCA_913053815.1 uncultured Rhodanobacteraceae bacterium | reverse complement strand
CCTCGATCACCTTTGGCGTGAGCAGTCCGGCGCTTTTGGCTTCCTTAATCAAGTTATCGGGTAGATCAAACGTGAGTGTTGTCATGGTGAGTCCTCAACGCATCAGTGATTGCAGTTGTTTTTGGGTCATGTGCCTGGCTTCTTTAGCCGCTCACTTCTCGATGTGCAGGTGAACGATCTGTTCTATTGGGTGCCTCCTATCCGGCTTGCTGGATTACCGTATCGATCATATCGATCACAAACTTTTGTTTAGAGCGCGGTAGACGGCCCACCCGTTCGATTTGCTGTTGCAGTCGGGAGGCGGGTCCTCGTTTCCCGTTCGTGGGTTTAACCGGCTCTCCCAGCAGTTCATCGATGGAAAGGGTGAGTAGCTTTGCCAGTGTGGGCAGGGCGGAGGTTGGAATCCGCCGCCGTGCCACTTCATACGAATTGACCGTTTGCTGGGAGACGCCCAGTGCCTCTGCCATTTGTATTTGAGTAATCCCCTGTGCCTTGCGCAGTTCGGCGACGCGTGCGCCGAGCTGGACAAAAAATGCACGTTCATTCGGTGAAATAGCCACGGTTGCGGTCTCTGTCAGTGTCACATGCAGCATAGGTTACCTCGGGATTTTCATAACGAAGTTGACAATACAACGAAACGAAGTATTATGCAACGCGGTTATTTTATGAAAAAAGGGGTTGACAGGTTTTTGCAGTTAACCCGGATCAGGAGGCACTATGGCGCGTATCCCCGACGATGAGTTGAACCGACTGAAATCCGAGATCTCCGTGCAACGCCTGGCGGAAGCCGCCGGCATCGAACTGAAACGACACGGGGCTGATCTGATCGGCCTGTGCCCGTTCCACGACGACCACGAACCTTCCCTGGTGATCTCTCCGAAAAAGAACCTGTGGCATTGCCTGGGGGCTTGCCAGACCGGTGGCAGTGTCATTGACTGGGTAATGAAACGGGAAGGCATCAGCTTCCGGCACGCCGTCGAACGGTTACGTACCGATGTGTCTTCTTTAAGCCGCTAAAGATAAAAAGCCGGTGGCTCCATCCCGGACGAAGAAGCGGGATATCCCTTTTGATCGGGATGCCGACGACCAGGTGTTGCTCAATCAGGTGATCGATTACTACCATGAGGCCTTGCAGCAATCACCCGAGGCGTTGGCCTATCTGGATAAGCGCGGTCTGCACAATCCAGAGTTGATTGAGCATTTTAAGCTGGGCTTTGCCAATCGGACGCTGGGGTATCGTCTGCCCGAGAAAAGCCGCAAGGCGGGGGCCGAGGTTCGGGGGCAGTTACAAACCATTGGGCTGTTGCGATCTTCTGGACATGAGCACTTCAACGGCTCGCTGGTGATCCCGGTCATGGATGATACGGGCAACGTGACCGAGGTCTATGGCCGCAAAGTGACGCCGAAGCTGCGGCCGGGTACGCCGCTGCACCTGTACCTGCCGGGGCCGCACCGGGGCGTGTGGAATGCCGACGGTCTGGCAAAACAAAAAGAAGTGATCTTATGCGAGGCGTTGATCGACGCCCTGACGTTTTGGGCGGCGGGCTATCACAACGTCACGGCCAGTTACGGTGTCGAGGGTTTTACGGCCGATCATCTGCACGCGTTCAAGGCCGCCGGCATCGAGCGCGTGCTGATCGCCTATGACCGGGATGCGGCGGGCAATGCAGCCGCTGAGAAACTGGCCAAACAGTTACAACGCGATGGCTTTGCCTGTTACCGGCTGAACTTCCCGAAGGGTATGGACGCCAATGCTTATGCGCTGCACGTACAACCGGCGAGTAAGAGCCTGGGTGTGGTGATCCGCAGTGCCCAATGGTTAGGGGATGGCGAAGCACCGGAACGCGAATCTATTGGTGACGTGCATCGCAGTGATCCAGGCAGCGCATCCCCTTTAGTGGCTGAGCTGCCGTGTGAATCGGAAGCATCTGCCTTGCCGGCTGCCGCTGTCCCGTCTAAACCAGAAAATCCCACCAGCCCAGAAGTGACCGACCACGAAATCACCATCGCCTACGGTGATCGTCATTACCGCGTGCGTGGCTTGCAAAAAAATACCAGCTACGAGGTGATGAAGGTCAACGTGCTGGTCAAGTGTCATGACGCTCTGCATGTGGATACCTTCGATCTGTACAGTGCGAAGCACCGCCAGGCGTTTGCCCGGGTGGCGGCCGGTGAATGTGGTATCGAAGACAAGACAGTCCAGCGCGATCTGGGCCGGTTGTTGCTGCAACTTGAATCCCTGCAAGACAAGATCATCCAGGCCGCCCTGACCCCTAAAGAACCGGCTGGCTACACGATGGATGACGCCGAGCGCGAACAAGCGCTTGAGCTGCTAAAGGACTGCCACCTGGCCGAGCGGATCGTCGCTGACTTCAAAACAACCGACCAATGCCCTGATGGGCTACTTGGCAGCGGTGTCGCGCAAGTTGAAATCGCCCTTAGCCATCATCGTACAGTCCACCAGCGCGGCGGGCAAAAGCGCGCTGATGGACGCGGTGTTGCGGTTCGTACCGGAAGAGGACCGGGTGCAGTACTCGGCGATGACCGGGCAGAGTCTGTTCTATCTGGGCGAATCGGATCTGAAACACAAGATCCTTGGCATTGCCGAGGAAGAGGGCGTGCGTCAAGCCGCCTACGCGTTGAAGTTGCTGCAAAGCGAAGGGGAGCTGACCATTGCATCGACGGGCAAGGACGCGGCCAGCGGCAGGCTTGTTACTCACGAGTACCGGGTGGAAGGCCCGGTGCAAATCTTCCTGACCACGACTTCGGTGGACATCGACGAGGAATTGCTGAACCGCTGCATCGTGTTGACGGTGGACGAGGATCGTGAGCAAACCAAGGCAATCCACAGACTTCAACGGCGGCGTCAGACCTTGGCCGGGTTGCTCGCCGACCACGACCGGACGCGCATACTCAAGACGCACCGCGATGCGCAGCGTCTGCTGCATCCCTTGCTGGTGGCCAACCCCTACGCCGAGTCGTTGACCTTCGCCGACGACCGCACGCGCATGCGCCGCGACCACACCAAGTACCTGACCCTGATACGGACAATCACCCTGCTGCATCAGCACCAGCGTGAAGTGAAAACGGTTCAGCACGAC
>CAJXGK010000314.1 GCA_913053815.1 uncultured Rhodanobacteraceae bacterium | reverse complement strand
GCGGAGCGGCCCCCGTTCCCCCCTCGGAACCATCGACAATAATGAAATCCGGGGCGCTCTCTTTGATACCACGCTGCTTGATCACCTCACACAGTTCGTCCAGCCAGGCAGGACCTCCCAGCGGAGCCTTAAAACCGACCGGCTTACCGGTCAGTTGACGATAAAGCATGAGCGCATCGACCAGTTCCGAAACATTGCCGATATCAAGATGCCGGGGTGGACTCACCGAATCCTGGCCCTCAGGAATACCTCGCACCCGGGCAATCTCTGCCGTGACCTTGCTACCTGGCAGCAGTCCACCCTGACCGGGTTTGGCCCCCTGTCCAAGCTTGATACTAATCACTTTGACTTCAGGATGCGCAGCAACCTCGCGTAGCTTATCTTTATCGAGATCGCCCTCTTTGGTGCGCACCCCGTATTTGGCGGTACCCACTTCAAACACAATGTCACAACCCCCTTCCAGATGATGCGGAGCAAGTCCCCCCTCTCCGGTATCCATCCAGATTCCAGACTGACCCGCACCACGTGACAAGGCACGCACTGCCGGTACACTCAGCGCCCCGAAACTCATTGCAGAAATATTGAAAAACGGCGCGTGCTCATAGGGATGCGGGCAATCCGGTCCGATCACCACCGGTCTGGCAACAGCCATCTCGGTATTGACATCGGGAAACGCCACGTTAAGAAAAAAAGGCACTCCCTCGCGGTGCAGATCCCGGGTCGAACCGAAGGCCTGAATCGTCGGTCGATTCTCCGACGCGCTGTATACCCAAGTACGCTCAGCTCGATTGAACGGCAGTTCCTGGCGATCGAAGGAAAAGAAATACTGACGAAAAAATTCACCCAGATGAATGAACAGGCCACGGAATCGGCCGATTACCGGAAAGTTGCGGCGGACCGCATCAGAGGTCTGGCTACGATCAATTACAAACATCACCACGCTGGCCACCAGCGCCACCGTGATGGTTAGTAGAAACAACCCCGCCAGCAGTTCCAAGCCGAATGCCGTCAATCTGGAAACCGTGTACATTGCAATCCCTCACAAGTCATGAGTATCGAGCCTACGATAAAACCTAAGCCGTCGGACTGCACTGCTTATCGCATACCGATGAATAGGCTCATCTGCCCCCAAGCTGATCGAACCAGAATACCCACTGCGTAAGCACGACGTTCTTTCCGGATTCCTACCTGTGCGGAAATGGCGAAATTCTCCTTCATTCCGAGCGCCGGGATACGTATGCAGGGGTAACGAGGGCGTGGGTAATCAATCCGTTGGGAGGCGTGCCTTACCCCCAACCTACGCCTTGGGATCAGCAACTTCCAGTTGGCCGCTTGGGGCCGAGTACAACTCGGCGCTCCCCGGTTGGGCGTTCCCGCCCAACCGCGCGCAGATAGGTGACACCGGGTCACCAAGTTGCTGTGTGGGTGTGAGGAGCCTCACTGGATACCCACCTGCGCAGGTATTTTGATATGGTGTATTGGTGTGAAAACAGCAATTTTGTGCCATGAGCCGTCTACCCACTTGTTCTTAGTAAAAACGCTATCGCACCATCAAACAAGCTTCAGCCAAACGCGGTCAATCTATGGGTCGATTGATAGAGGTGAGCCTGAAGTTTTACGGTATTAAATCACTGGGCGAAGCCCGCGATATCGTACCGCGGGCACACGAAAAGAGCGGACTTTCCGAAGTGTGGGCTCTGGACCTTGCCAATGGCGAAGTGCGCAAGACCCGCACGATGAGTGCGCCACGCCGGACATAAGCACCGCGTCATTGTCGATACTCATATCATCGCCGCAGGCATCCTGACGCCATAATCCAACTCCCCGGTTACCCATATTCTGGATAGCATGCTGGGACCAGGTCGTTGTGCGGGGTAAGTAAATTCCCTAGGTGCTGATCGCCGAGGTCAAGGCGAATTCAGAACAAGAGGGGCCTCCAGCACAATGGTTTGAACGGGAAGCGTGCGGCCAGTCACCGGCGACACTGTATTACTTACCGCCCAATCTCCTTTTAGTCACTGCATCCTCTCAGCGCAGGCCTTTGCCGCAAGCCTGTTTCTTCGATCAAATGCCGAGTCATGAACCGCTGCTGCTGAAAACTGTGCAGCAAAGCCTCGACAACCGGCAAAAGCGCCTGGCATCCATCGCTTGATTCTCCCCATTTCTAATCGTTGGGATTGATGTGGATCTGCCAGTTGCCCAGCGCATAGATGAAGTGACGGACGTGGTATTCAGAGACCAGACCGAAGATCGCCAGCACTGCAAAGATGGTCCCGAACACGATCAGCGCCTTGGTGCGGGCTATGCCATGAACCTTTTCACTCGCCAGGATCAGCAATCCGAAGCCCCAGGCCAGAGCGGATGCCCACTGCGTGGCCATGGCTTTTTTCACTGGATTCCCGCCTACGCGGGAATGATGAGATTGGGGGCAGGCACTACAATAAGTCTCGGCATCCTATGCACCGACCCCGGATCCTCGCAATAGGATCACGCTGCGCGTGGGTGGATGCGGGCCAGTGTGTCGCCCAACTCACGGCGCGCCGTTTCCAGTTCAAAGCGCTTCTGCAGATTGATCCATATATCCGCCGTCGTGCCGAAATACCGGCCGAGGCGTAAGGCCGTGTCGGCGGTAATGCCACGCTTCTCGTTCAAGATTTCGTTCACGCGCGTCGGCGTCACTCCGATGGCACGAGCTACGGCGTGGCTGGAAAGTTCCATCGGGAACATAAATTCCTCACGAAGAATTTCACCAGGGTGAATCGGTGGTAGCCGTTCTGCGGTCATTGTCTTTTCCTAACTTCATCGTCAGTGGTAATCAGTGATTTCAACATCGTAGGTATCGCCATCCTGCCAATGAAAGCACACCCGAAATTGATCGTTGATACGAATGCTGTACTGGCCGCTGCGATCGCCCTTGAGTACTTCGAGGCGGTTACCAGGCGGAACGCGTAAGTCGTCCAGAGTGACCGCTGCATCGAGATATTCCAGTTTGCGGCGGGCGATGTGGGCAATATTCACAAAGCGGCGTAGGCGCCTGGCATTGAACAGGGCTTCCGTATCCTTGCTGGCGAAAGTTTTAATCACTGACATATCGTATACCGA
>CAJXGK010000313.1 GCA_913053815.1 uncultured Rhodanobacteraceae bacterium | reverse complement strand
AGACGATCAACATGATGGACGGCGGGATGAGGATGCCCAGGCAGCCGCCGGCGCAAATGGCGCCGGATGCGTACTTGGGCTCGTATCCCGCTTTCAGCATGGCCGGCAAAGCCAGCATTCCCATCAGCGTCACCACGGCGCCGATGATGCCGGTCGCGGTCGCGAACATGGTGCAGGTCGCGAGCGCCGCTACCGCCATCGCCCCCGGCACGTTCTTGAACGCAACCTGCAGGCTATGGAACAAGCGGTCGAGGATGTTGGCACGCTCTATCATGTAGCCCATGAACAGGAACAGTGGCACTGCAGTGAGCACGTCGTTGTTCATGATGCTGAAGGTATTCTGCGACAGCAGGTAGAATACGCGGCTGTCGAAGAACTCTTGCCCGGGGATGTAATAGGCGTAATAGCCGAAGCCAACGCCCATCGCCATTAGTGTGAATGCAATCGGGAATCCAAGCAAGATGATAAAAATGAACGAGCCCAGCATTACCATTGCAAGTGCAGGATCGCTCATTTCACCTTTCCCTTCTGCTCGGTTTGTAGCTGTAGACGACCGAGTTCGGCGGCGATTGCGCTCTCCATTTCCTCCACATCTTTTAACATTTTCGGCCACTCACCGTCCCGGATCGCGAGGATGCAGCGGATCACCTGGGCCACGCCCTGGATGAAGAGCATGAGGCCCGCCAGCGGAATCAGCGCCTTGAGCTGCCAGATCGGCACGCCCACTGGGCTGTTCACGCTCACCTCGCGGTAGCCGAAGGAATCATGCGCATAGCCGAAACCGGCGATGATCAGCGAGGTCACCCCGGGAAAGAAAAAAATGAGATACAGCACCAGTTCTACGCTACCCTGCACGCGCGCCGGCCACAGCCGGTAGAGCACATCCCCGCGCACGTGGGCATTGCGTGACAGCGCATACGCGCCCGACATAAGGAACAAGCCTCCGTAGAGAATGTAGCTCATGTCGAAAGCCCAGGCAGTCGGATCGTTGAGCACGTAGCGCACGAATACTTCGTACGAGGTCCCCAGCGTCAGAATGACGATACACCAGGCGAAAGCATGGCCCACCGCCATGCTGAAACGGTCGATAGCAAGCAGAAACTTTTGGAGCATAAAATTCCCCAGGCAAGGTGCGCGAGTTTATACAAAAAAGAGGCTGCACATTGCTGTGCCGCCTCTTCAGTTGCTTAGCTTACTACACTAGACTAAAAAATAGACTCTAGAACCCGAGCTTGCCCTGGACATGCTCGTAAGCGGCCTTGTAGTCGGCGTTGTTGAAGAAATGGTAGTAACCGACGCGTTTGCCCCAAGCCTTCTGTGATTCCCAAACCTCTTTAAAAAAAGGATCTGCATCGGTCAAGCGTTTGACGATCACATCCCAAGCCTTGAGCTCAGCGTCGAAAACGCTTTGCGGTGTGCGTAGGATGTGCACCTTATCCTTGTCCCTGAGCTCCAGCAAGTCCTTCGAGTAATTGTCCATCGCGGTCGCAAAATTGGACGTGGACGCAGCTTCGGCTGCATATTTCAGTACCGCTTGCAGGTCTTTAGGTAACGACTCATATTTCTTGCGGTTCCAATCGATTTCGAAGAATTCCATCGCCTGATGATAACTGCCCATCATGTAGTACTTGGCCACGTCCTGAGCGCCGAAGCGACGGTCAGAAGTCGGGTTATTGAACTCGAATGCATCAATCACACCGCGCTCCATCGCCGGCACAATCTCGCCGCCGGGCAACTGCGTCACCTTCATGCCCATCTCCTGCATCAGGTCGGCGGCCAAGCCCACGGTGCGGTACTTGATGCCTTGGAGATCCTTAGCGCTCTTGATCGGTTTGTTAAACCAACCCAACGGCTGGGTCGGCATGGGCATGGCGAAAAAACCAACAACATTGAGCCCGAGCTTCTTCATCAGTCGGTCGTAGTACTGCTTCCCTTCCTTGGCGATCCAGGCCAGGTTCTGGCTGGCATCGCTACCGGTGATCGGACCGGAGCCGAACAGTGAAGCCACTTTGCTCTTGCCATACCAGTAGACCGCAACCGTATGGGCGCCGTCGATCACTCCCTTGGAGGTCGCGTCCAACACTTCGAACGGTTTCACCACCGAGCCGGCCACCAGATAGTCGATACGCAGACGTCCGCCGGCCATTTCATTGACACGTGCAACGTACTCCTCGGCCATTTCGTTGAAGATGTCCTTGGCGCCCCAGGCGCCTTGCATTTTCAAGACGATGGGCGACTGGGCCATCGAAATCATCGGAAAACCCGTGATCGCAGCACCGGTTGTAGCAACAGCAGCGCCGGTCAGGAATTTGCGGCGTGATACGCTGGGTTTCAATTCTGCGGATTTCTTTCTAAGCGGCTTCTTGGTCATCTTAATGCCTCCTAAGGTGATTACGGAGAAATCAAACATGCAGCAACCAATCATACTGATATTCACACAACGAAGCGCTGCTGTTTTCCCCGCAGTATACGAACAGAAGATTGGTTTCAAAAGGTACAATGCTTCATTGCCATGGAATGATCTTATACCCAGGTATTCGTTGATTGCAACCTGTTTTTCGGGGTTTATTTTTCTGAGTTGTTTTTCTCGACCCACTATGCGGACAGAGTATAGGAAGTACAAACACCCCTTCTCCAGGAAACCACCGCCTCTGAATAACAGCCCTCCCCACTCTTTGCCCTGATCGCTGCACAATCTGCGCTGAATTCCACCACCCGTGCCTGAACGTTCCCAAGCTTTTCGCCCATTTTCGTCCAATGGGCCAATGCCGTGCCTTCAAGTCAACAGAATCTCTCGGCAACTGCTCCATGCGTTGCTCTACCTCCTGCATCCATGCAGTCGTGCCGCTCCGTCACAGCAATTTGATTTGAAGGGTTGATATTTCCGGTGTCAGCCGAGCCGCTCTGCCTGAGGCGGCGCCCTGCTTTCTGGCAGCAACCCCTCGGGTACCGAGGCCGCTTTTGCTTTCCGGTGAGCCAGTCTCTTTTTGATCACCACCGAGTCTTCGATGCAAGCGATCACTTTCACGGCACCACCGCATTCAACGCATGTCTCGATATCGATGTCGTCTCAAGGCGCCTACAGTTGGTGAAGACGCACTTGAG
>CAJXGK010000312.1 GCA_913053815.1 uncultured Rhodanobacteraceae bacterium | reverse complement strand
GTATGATTTCGGCTTCGGCAAGGCGGTCGACGTCACTGACGAAGTCCATGCGTTGTTTTTCGACGACGGCCAGTCCGTCGAGCCGATTGCTGTAACGCATGATTATATTGCCTGCGGCGCGTGCCGCACGCACCGCGATATTGATGGCGGGTTTTGACATGGCAGGTTTCTGCAAAGTGGGGGTGGGCCATCACGGCGCGCTGGTAGGTCATTATGCCAGTGTCGTCGTGCTTGTGCCGGGTTATTGGTTTTAAGGGTATGCCTATGAGCAATATTGATCTGGATATACGTTTTGTACTGGTGCGTCCATCCCATCCGGGAAATATTGGCGCGACGGCTCGGGCCATGCGGACGATGGGCTTAAGCCGGTTGCACTTGATTCAGCCCAAGCGGTTTCCGGATGATCAGGCTATCGCCATGGCGGCCGGTGCCGACGATGTGCTGGCTGGGGCGGTGTTGCACCCTGATCTGAGCGCCGCCCTGGCACCGTGCACGTTGGCGCTTGGCTTGAGTGCTCGCCGGCGGGGAGTGGCTCTGCAGGAATTGGACCCCCGCCAGGCGGCGCAACGGATTCTCGATGAATGCGCCCGTGCAGGGCGGGTGGCAGTGGTTTTCGGCAACGAGCGCACAGGTCTCGAGAACGATGAACTGGCACGTTGTCACGCCATGGTGCGGATTCCCAGTGTGGACAGCTTTAGTTCGTTAAACCTGGCTCAGGCAGTGCAGGTCATGGCCTATGAATTACGCATGGCCGGTCATCTCAATGTTGAACCCGTGCCAGGCCGACAGCCAGTGGCCAGTCTGGAACAGCTGGAGGTCTTTTTTGAACATCTGTGGCGAACCCTGGAGGTGATCAATTTTCACAAGGGACGGTCGCCGCAGGTCATTGAAAGGCGTTTGCGAAGGCTCTTTCTGCGGGCGGCTCCGGATTGGCAGGAACTACAGATTTTGCACGGTCTGCTGGCGGCTTCCGAACGTGTAGCGGTACGCCCGTTGCCGGGTTCAGAACAGGGCTTGCATGGTGCGGAGGAGGATGTGACTGCTACCGGCAAACACCCCGACGGTCAGTAATGACAGCATCCAGGCCACGAGCAGCCATACTCCGTCGCGTTCCACCAGACTTACCCCATATAGCAGTAACAAAGCGCCGATAGGCCAGTTGGTGAAGGGAATGGGTAAGGCCATGAGAAAACCGATAACGACCAGCAGTAGGCCGCTTAACAAGTTTGCCGGGTAGCGGGTAAGTCGTTCCAGGCGGGGTTTGCACAAACGTTCAATGCGGGTCAGTAAAGGCAGGCTGTATTGCAGGATCTTGTCAGCAGTGCCGCGCTTGATCCGGTGATTGGCCAGCCGCCGTGGCAGCCAGGGACGGTTGAGTCCCCACAGCATCTGCAGGCCGGTGAGCATGATCAGCAGGCCCACCGGGCCGCCGATGCCGAGAGGGATCGGTACGAAGCTGGGCAAGGTCAGCAGCAGCAGCAAAAATCCAAAGGCCCGTTGTTGCAGGGGTTCGATCAGATTTCCCAGATGTATTCCGTCACTCGTAGCATTGTGTACGGCCTGGCGCAGCAGGTCACTGGTACGTGGGTCATGCTGCGGGTGGGTGGGGGTCATGGCGTTACGGAATCATTCGCCATGGTTCTGCGCCGGTGGAGGGACGGCGAGTACCTTGTCGATACGGGCGCCATCCATATCGATGACCTCAAAACTAATACCCTGCCATACGAAACTCTCACCCTCAGCAGGGATATGCCGGAGTACGGTCATCACCATGCCGGCGACCGTATGGTAATCCTGTCCGTCTTCGTCCGGCAGGTCGCTGATGTCGAGCAGTTCGCGCAGATCCTCGGTGGATAGCGAACCATCGAGCAGGAAGCTACCGTCGCTACGACGGACGATCGAGGCCCCCCCCGGAGCTTCCTCGGTACCTTGGGTTGCCGCCCCTACCACGGCTTCAAGCAGGTCGTTCAGCGCCACCAGACCCTCGATATCGCCATATTCATCCACGGCCAGGGCCAGGGGGGTTTCGGCATCACGAAATTCTTCCAGAAGATCGAGTGCGCGGGCTGTGGTGGGTACATACAGCGGCTTAGCCAGGGAGCGGAACAACTGCAGGGGATGGTCGCCACGGGCGACACTTTCCAGTAGCCGTTTCACTTCCAGTACGCCGAGCACTTCCTGCTCACCACCGCGATACACCGGGTAGCGTGAATACGGGGTTTGGCGGAGCACCGCAAGGTTTTCCTCCAGTGTTGCATCGGTATCCAGCCAGGCGATGCGGGGTCGGGGGGTCATCACGCTGCCCACGCTGCGATCGCCTAGGCGCAGCACCCGGCTGACCATGATGCGCTCATCTTCATCGAGGACTCCCTGTTCAGCGCTTTCGGATACCAGCAGGCGAATTTCATCCTCACTGATATGGTTCTGGCGATGACTTTGCAGGTGTAATGCTTTCAGCAGCAAGTTGCTGGTCACATTGAACACCCAGACGAAGGGTGCGGCCAGGCGGGCCACGATCAACATCGGCACACTTACCGCAACCGCCAGCTTTTCGGGAGCCAGCAGAGCAATGCGTTTGGGTACCAATTCGCCGATGACGATGTTGATGAAGGTAATCAGGCCTACGCTGAGCGTCATGCCCAGGGGAATGGCGTAGTGGGATAGCGAGACCCAGCCGAGTTGACGCAATCCATGACCTATGTGTTGGCCAATACTGGCACCGGTAGCGACTCCGGCGATGATGCCGAGTAGGGTGATACCCACCTGAACGGTGGACAGAAACTGTTCGGGTGATTGCGCCAGGCGTAGTGCCAGTGCCGCTCGACGACTACTTTTGGCCATCTGTTTCAAGCGCGATTGGCGCGCGACCACAAAGGCAATCTCCGCCAGGGCGAAGAAACCATTGATCAAAGCGAGCAGCAGGACCAACCCGATTTCGCTCAGCATCGGGGGACATCAGGTGGGGGCATGGGAGCAGTGTAACAAGCAATACTTACCAAGAGCATAGGATCAAACTCAAGGCTCATTATGGGGACGTATTACAGGGAACCTCTCAAAACCGTCACGAGCGGGCCGAGTGCAAGGCCTCGCGGAGTGAGCGACGAGAC
>CAJXGK010000311.1 GCA_913053815.1 uncultured Rhodanobacteraceae bacterium | reverse complement strand
CGAATATTTTTTGGCCGACGGATAAACGCATGGCTGTCTGGAATGCCTCATCAGGCGGTTAAGTTTGCACGTTAATTATAGGAAACTATGGAAGGCTTTGTCGCTTCGTGATATTTCCTTGGTGTTTCCGAGATCACGCATGGGATTGTACAGTATAAGGATAAGGCTGTGCCGGAAATCAATGTCCTGTTCGTCGAAGACGACCTGGAATTCGCAACGTTCGTGAGGGCCTACCTTGCGAAGCACGGCTTTAAGGTGACGACGGTTCCGACCGGGGTGGAGTTTTTCCGCCGGTTGGACAGCCATATATATGAATGCGCGGTCATCGATCTCACGCTGCCGGACGAGGACGGCATCGTGCTGGTCCGGAAACTGCGAGCCCGATCGGCGATGCCGATAATCGTCCTCACCGCCCGCGAAGGCATCGACGACAAGCTGGCCTGCTTCCAGGTCGGCGCCGACGATTACCTGACCAAGCCATTTAGTGTGCTGGAGCTGGTCGCGCGCGTACGGGCAATTTTCCGACGCATAAAGGCCATGCAAAAAGCACCGCAATTGGAGGCAGAGTCGTGGACGGAGATCAGCACGGGCAGCCTGACAATAAATCCAGGCCGCAGAGAGGTGTTGCTTGGCGATAAGCAAATCGACCTGACAGCACGAGAGTTCGACCTCCTTGCCTACTTCGCGCGCAATCCCGGGCGCGTATTTCGACGCGCGGACTTGCTGGATAAAGTTTGGGGATACGGTCACGAGGGATACGAACATACCGTCAACTCGCATATCAACCGGCTGCGCGCAAAAATAGAAACCGATCCGGCCGATCCGCACTATATCCTGACCGTATGGGGCGTGGGCTACCGTTTCTGCGAGGCCGCCGCATGATTGCGCGTACACTGTTTGCCAAACTCGCGCTTGCATTGACGCTGTTGTTACTCGGTATCGGTATACTCTACGCGCTGCTTAGCGCCACGCTCACACGGCACTACCAACAGGAATTCCTGCAAAACCTGAACCGCGATCTGGCCGGCAACCTGGTTACCGGGCGCAACCTGGTGACGGGAGGCGTCCTGGATCAGGAAGCCCTGAAAAAAACCTTCAATCATTACATGATGGTCAACCCGAGCATCGAGATCTACCTGCTGGACCAGGCCGGCACCATCCTTTCCTATTCGGCCGAACCGGGCAAGGTGAAACGTGATCGTGTTGATCTACAACCGGTCCGGGACTTCCTGAGTGGCACGCATTTCCCCTTGCTCGGGGATGATCCACGCAGCTTTGAACGGCGCAAGGTATTTTCTGCGACCCGCATCCCCGTACAAGGCAAGGGATTCGGCTATCTGTATGTCGTATTGCGAGGCGAGGAATACGAACGTATCGAACAGGTGTTTCAGCAGAATTTTCTGTTGCAACTCTCCGGTACCGCGTTACTGGTCAGCCTCGGCGTCGGGCTTGTTGTCGGACTATTGTTGTTTCGCCTGCTGACCCGGCGCCTGCAATCTCTTGCAAACCTGATGCGAAGTTTCAGCGAAAGCAAATTTACGCAACACACACCGTGGCAACCACATCCCCGGCGCAAGGACGAAATTGAGTTGCTGGGCCGACACTACAACAGTATGGCGGAACGTATTCTGGAACAACTGGATGACCTGAAAAAACAGGATATTTTGCGGCGCAAACTGGTTGCGAATGTGTCCCACGACCTGCGAACGCCTCTGGCTGCGATGCAAGGCTATATCGAAACCCTGAAAATGAAGGAGCAGGACTTCGATTCCAGGACGCGCTCCGAATACCTGGACACTGCACTGCAACACAGCCGCCGTGTAACAAAACTGGTAGACGAACTGTTTGAGCTGGCGAAACTGGATGCCCGGGAAACACTGCCACAACGGGAACCCTTTGCGCTGGCCGAACTGGTTCAGGATGTCATACAGAAATTCCAGTTGCCGGCCCGGGAGCGCCAAATCGCACTCTCGATGCAAAGCTACGATTCACTCCCGTTTGTGGATGCCGATATTGCCATGATTGAACGCGTTCTGGAAAACCTGATCGGTAACGCATTGCAGCACACCGGCGCTGAAGGTGAAGTCACCGTATCCCTGCGACCCAATGAATCGACTATAGAAGTACAGGTTCAGGATAATGGTTCCGGTATACCCGAGCATGATCTGCCCAGTATTTTTGATCGCTTCTACCGGGCTGATAACAACGAGCGCGATGACAGCCATGCCGGACTGGGGCTGGCAATCGCCCAGCACATCGTCAGATTGCACGACGGAATCATCGAAGTCAGCAGCGAAATCAACCTGGGCACCCGTTTTTTCTTTTCACTACCGGTATGGCACAAGCCGTAAGCCCGCACCCGTATGTAACCTGATGCACACTAACCCAAAAGAAAACAACAGGGTTTTGAACTTCCGGAAAAGCCACCGGTCGTAATTTTTGTTGTTGGTTAGTTAAACAACAAAATCCATAAGAGAGACCTGAACCTGCATGAAAAACGACACCGATAAAGTATCTTTAATGGATATGCCCGAGCTGGCGGCCCTGATAGCGGCCACCCCGGTGGTCAAACATGCAGCCGGCGAAACCCTTTTCCAGACTGGAGAGTCCTGCACCAGCCTCCCCGTCCTTGTATCGGGAAATGCCTGGATCTGTACCAGGGACAAAGCCGGCCTCCAGGTCGCACTCTACCGTCTGGAGCCCGGCGACGCCTGCCCGATATCCCTGTCCGCGCTGTTGCAGCGCAAGGCCTACCCCGCTACAGCAACCGCTGAAAATACCGTTCAGGTCCGCTACCTGTCCGGCGAAAAACTGCAAGCTGTAATCAACAGCACACCTGAGGTATTCAGAGCGTTTCTCGACACCTTCACCAGTAGCCTGTATGACATCGTGTGCACCACTCGCCAGTTGATGCAAGGCGGCCCGCCGGACGATCCGGACAGCCATTTTACTGCGCGCACGGTTCACGGATAACCCCCGCCTCGGGAAACATTCAATCCTGTGTGCGTTTTAGCACATAAAACCCCGGCACCACCATCATAAAACTTAGGTCTGAATATAGCCTAGGAGCCTGTCGGACTTAGGCAATCGTAGCGAGCATGGTGGGAGAGCGAGTCC
>CAJXGK010000310.1 GCA_913053815.1 uncultured Rhodanobacteraceae bacterium | reverse complement strand
AGCAAGATCGGGATCTGGCGAAAGAAACTGAGCGTCTTCGCCGGGAAAACCGCATTATCGAGGAGGAGAGGGAAGTTCAAAAAAAGGCAGCAATCTTCTTCGCTGCGTATTCCGGAGTATTCGGCCACCTATTCCAGCGACATCCGGCCACCCATACCGGGGTATCCGGCCACCTTTGACAGGCTGCTTTGAGGCGCATGTTTTCATTGTCAGTTGACGGGCGTTTCGTCAACGGTTTTGGCTCTGGTTTTTCTCATGGACTGGCCGTCGAGATTGAGACGGTAGGCGTTGTGAACGATCCGGTCCAGGATGGCGTCGGCGAAGGTCGGCTCCCCGATGACATCGTGCCACGTGTCGACGGGAAGCTGGCTTGTGATCAGGATTGACCCGGCATCATACCGGTCTTCGACGATCTCCATGAGGTCGCGGCGCTGGCTGGCGTTCAGGCGATCCGGGCCCCAGTCATCGAGGATGAGCAGTCCGGTTTTTGTGAGGCTTTTGAATACGCGCGGGAAGCGCCCGTCGCCATGTGCCAGTTCCAACTCATCGAACAATCTGGGCAGGCGTCTGTATAGAACGGTAACGCCGTCCCGGCAGGCGACTTGTGCCAGGGCACATGCCAGCCAGGTTTTGCCGACACCGCAAGGGCCCGTGATCATGAGATTGCGTTTGTCGCATATCCATTTGCCGGTCAGCAGTTGCTGGAACAGTGCTTTGTCGAGATTGCGCCTGGTTCGGTAGTCCACATCCTCCGGGGCCGCTCCCACGTGGCGCAATCTGGCGGTACGCATGCGGCTCTCGAAGCGCTTGGTGGCGCGGCTGGATGTCTCGCGGTCGGTCAACAGGCCCAGCCATTCAGCGTGGCTGAGACTGACCGTGCCGTCCTGCGTTTCCAGTTCGGTGAAAGCTTCTACCATTCCGTCAAGCTTCAGGGTTTTGAGCTGATCCAGGGTTGGATGATTGAGCATGTGTTTTGTCCTTTTCAGTGAAAGTAATCAGCGCCACGGATGTTGGGATGGGTGATCGCAGGCTCGTCCGTGGCACGGGTTCGAGGTTGGCGATCCAGACCATTCTTGAGAATGGAATGCAGGGATGAGTAGGAACGGGCATTGATCTGGAGGGCCCGTGCACACGCGGCCTCCAGGCGATCGCGCCCGAATGTCTTTGCCAGCCGCAAAATGCCCATGCAGGATCGGTAGCCCTGTTCGGGGTGGCGTCGCTCACGCATGATGACCTCGACATAGGCTTCGGTGTTCGGGCCGATCCGGGCGGCCTGTCGGCGTATGCGTTCCGGCGTCCAGTCTGTCCGGAACCGGTGGTTGGCGGGCATGTGGTCACGGTGGGTGGAATGCTGGCGATTACCGGAGGTGCGCTGGTGGGCTGCCACGCGTTGCCCTTTAAAATAGGCCTCAATCGTGCGTGCTGTGATCCGAACCCAGAGTTTTTCGCGCAACAGTTGATGGGGCACGGAGTAGTAATGCCGGTGCACATCGATATGATAATCAAGGCCGACACGGCACTCTTTCCATTCGGCATAAACATAGGGTTCAACCGGCAATGGCTTTAATGCCGGCTGGTCAAGCCGCGTGAATAAATCCTGGCGGCTGGCCCCCAGATGGCGGGTCACCTTGGTATTGAGCTGCTCCAGCAAAGGCCGGATGGCCGCGTTCAGATCATCAAGTGTAAAGAAGCGCTGCTTGCGAAGGCGCGCCATAATCCAGCGTTGCGCAATCAGAACCGCGCCTTCGACCTTGGCTTTGTCTTTCGGCTTGTAGGGCCGTGCCGGAACGATGGCAGTATCATAATGTTCCGCCATTTCGCCATAGGTGCGATTGAGGGTCGGCTCATAAAAGCAAGCCTTCGTCACCCCGGACTTCAGATTGTCCGGAACCACCTGTGCGGTCACACCGCCAAAAAAATCAAAGGCGCGCACATGCGAGGCGATCCAGTCCGGCAAGCTCTGCGTCCAGGTTGCTTCAACGTAGGTGTAGTTCGAGGCACCCAGTGTGGCGACAAAAATCTGGGCCGTCCGAACCTCGCCTGTCATCGGGCAGATCACCTCCAGCGTGGGGCCGGAATAATCCACGAACAACCGCTCTCCGGCCACATGGCGTTGCCGCATCACCGGCGACAAACGCCCCTCCCAGCGGCTGTAAAGTTCGCAAAACCGGCTGTAGCCATAACCATCGGGATGAACGGCGCGATACTCCTCCCAAAGCAAAGACAGAGTTACGTCTTTACGCCGCAGTTCACCATGCAGATACGCCCAGTCCGGTTGCGGGTAGGTACCGCCCGTGTCTCCGGCCCTACGAGGATAAAGGCGCTGTTCAAGTACCGCATCCGTCAACTCATCAGGCAAAGGCCAGACCAGACCCGCCGCTCTGGATCGCCCTAAATATTCGCTGGCCGTGGATTGGCCCAAGCCCAGACTCGCCGCAATCTTACGCGTCGATAATCCCCCGGCATGCAGCCGCAAAGCATCTCTGATCTTTCGCATCGACAATCTCTTCATAGGGTCCTCACATTCACAAAAGAACGCAAAGTTAACCCGTTTCAGGATTGCTCAGCAGTGGCCAATCATTGGACGAAATCAGGTGACCGGATGCCCCGGAATTACCGACCGGATAAAATCGGAATTACCGACCGGATAAAATCGGAACCGGTGACCGGATGCCCCCGGAATGCGCAACAATGACCGCTGCCCGGTTGCCAAAATCATGCCCGGTGGTATTCGCAAACGCACGCAACGGTTCAGTGCGATGCTGTCCCATTATGTGATTGATGACCGATATGGCCGGCCCGGCAAGGGCAACGACAAAGGGAAAGTTGAAGGGCTGGTTGGTTACGCGCGCCGCAACTTCATGGTGCCGATGCCCCGCTTTGCCGACTGGGATGCGTTCAACGATTATCTGCAAGAGCAATGCCGCAACAGACAGGGGGATATCCTGCGCGGGCATAAAGCCAGCATCAGCGAACTGCTAAAGGCCGATCTGACTGCGATGCAAGTATTGCCCACTGCGCCGTTTGAAGCCTGCGATTTGCAGAGCGGGCAGGTCACCTCGACTTCAGTGGTGCGCTATCGTAGCAATGATTATTCTGTGCCGGTTGCATACGGGCACCGCGAGGTCT
>CAJXGK010000309.1 GCA_913053815.1 uncultured Rhodanobacteraceae bacterium | reverse complement strand
GCGGTGTTAGTCAGCAGGCCACGTTCGGAACGACCTAGGTTGCGGTGTGGCAGCAATGTGGCTCCGACGGTATTGACCAGACGTACGGCTCCGGCGGCGGTACGTCCCGAGCTGCCGCGCTGTCGGGGGTGTTTGGGTGGAATGATACCTGGCAAGGGCCGAGCTCGGCGACCCGCTAACAGAAGTTCGGTAGCATTGCTGAGGTCCGTCAGGTATTGCGCCGTCATGAGTTCAGCGAAGCCTGGATCTTCGACTGCCACGTCAATTTCAAGATTGGCCAGCCAACTTGAAAGGTTGAGATTCGATGAGCCGATCCGACTCCAGCGGTTGTCGGCAACCGCTGTCTTGGCATGCATCATTGAACCATTCCACTCGAACACGCGGACTCCGGCCTCAAGTAGTGAGCGGTAGGTCGAACGGCCGACCGCGGCGACGGCGCGCAGATCACTGCTTCCGGGAATTAGTAAGCGTACGTCCACGCCATCCCGTGCTGCGGCGGACAAGGCCTGAACGTAAGAGGGTAAAGCCACAAAGTAGGCATCAGCAATCCACAGTCTCTGTTCAGCCAGTGTGGCAACCAGATGGTCGAGCCGGAACATCGAAGCGCTGGCCGGGGTGCTGGCAATGACTCGCAAGGTGACCGTGCCTTGATCGGTAAGCTCTGGATCTCGAAGATGTTCGGTCTGTCCCAAGCTGGCCCAAGAGGATTCGAAGGCTTGAATCAGCCCGTAGACAGCCGGCCCTTCGATGCGTATACCCGTATCTCTCCACGGAGCAATGCCACGGTGGGGCTGACCCAGCCATTGGGCGGCGATGCAGACTCCCGACACTGAAGCCCATTGGCCATCCACAATCAATAGTTTACGGTGATCCCGGCTGATCCAACCGAATGGTTCGCTGAAGTGAATTGGATTGTAGAAACGCACTTCGCCACCGGCATTTAAAAGCGGTTTCCAGAAGCGCTTGCTGTTGAGTTTCTGACAGCCCAACCAGTCCACAACCAGGCGCACCCGCAGGCCTGATCGGGCTCGTTCACAGAGCAAGGACAAAAAAGCCTGTCCAACCGAGTCATTAGCAAAAATGTAGTTTTCCAGGCGGATACTACACTTGGCCCCGGCAATGGCCTCCTGCCAGCAGGCGTAGTGTTGCGGCGCGTCAATCAGCAAATCGACCTTATTGCCTGTGCTCAAAGGAGCCCCGGCAGCCCTCCGCAAGGCGGCTTCAGCTTGGGCTCGCAAGCACGGATCGCGATTCGGATTGGGTAACATGAATGAAAGATATCGGACAGGGCAGGTGCTTTCAGGATGCTGAACCACTCAATGACCAACCATCCATGTGGCACAATACAACAATCTGGAAGTAGGAGCTGCCATTAACCCAACACCCTGCGAGACTGGACTTGACGTCTTCTTTTTCGACAGGCTGGGGGGTGAGAAAGCAGCGAGGATGTTACCTGGAGCGTTTTGGTGCTGGGATCTGTCGGATGTTGCAACCGGACCTACTAAGCCGTGACCCCTATGCGACGATTCCTGCTTCCTACCTACGTACTGATCTGCAAAATACAGAGCCAAGGGGGCCGTATGTCTGATACTGACATGATGGGTTATCAATGACCCACATTTCCGATACGGAACCGCTCCGTCTGCAGCTTGCTGCGCGCCGCAAAAGCGTAGCGGTGGCCGTAGGTAAGATCCAGATTGGTGGTGATGCACCGATTGTGGTTCAGTCGATGACTAATACCGATACCGCCGATGTGAGTGCTACCACGCGGCAGGTTGCCCAGTTGGCACGCAGTGGTTCGGAGCTGGTACGGGTTACGGTTAATACCCTTGCAGCGGCCACCGCCGTAGCCAAAATTCGTGAACGCCTGGATATGATGGGGGTGGACGTTCCTTTGATCGGTGATTTTCACTACAACGGACATCAGTTACTGGCCCAAGAGCCCGCCTGTGCCGAGGCACTGGCCAAGTATCGGATCAATCCGGGTAATGTAGGATTTGGTCAACGCAAGGATTCGCAATTCACGGCCATCATTGAGGTGGCCCTGCACCATCAGCGCCCGGTTCGAATTGGTGTCAATTGGGGGTCGCTGGATCAGGCCTTACTAGCCAGACTCATGGATGAAAACCAGGCCCGGCCTGTTCCTTGGGAGGCAACGGCCGTGGCTCGTGAGGCCCTGATCCGCTCGGCACTTGAAGCGGCGGAACGTGCTGAACAGCTGGGGTTACCCAGAGATCACATCGTGATCTCGTGCAAGGTCTCGGGTGTCCAGGAATTAATTGCGGTCTACCGCAATCTGGCTGTCCGTAGTGATTACGCCCTGCACCTTGGCTTGACAGAAGCCGGTTTGGGATCGAAAGGTATTGTCGCATCGACGGCGGCGTTGGCCGTACTGTTGCAAGAGGGCATTGGCGACACGCTTCGCGTTTCCTTAACTCCCGAGCCGGGGGGCGCGCGTACCCGTGAAGTGGTGGTAGCTCAGGAAATTTTGCAAACCATCGGGTTGCGGGCTTTCACCCCCATGGTCACTGCTTGTCCCGGTTGTGGCCGCACTACCAGTAGTCGGTTCCAGGAATTGGCCAAGGCGGTGCAAGAGCATGTCCGTTCCTGCATGCCGGAATGGCGCATCCATTTTCCCGGCGCAGAAAATATGCGTCTTGCGGTCATGGGCTGCGTAGTGAACGGTCCGGGAGAATCCCGACATGCGGATCTGGGTATTTCCTTACCGGGCACCGGTGAAATACCTGCGGCCCCGGTTTTCGAAGATGGCAAGAAAACCGTAACCCTACGCGGCGATGACATCGCCGGTGAGTTTCTGCAGATTGTAGATCGTTATGTGGCACGGCGTTATGCCCCGCATCATAAATGATGACAAGATTGTTTCCAGGTATTCGACCGGCATGAGCAGGGTGGCAATCCCCGTACTCACTATTGACGGTCCATCGGGAGCGGGCAAGGGGACTGTCAGCCGCTTGGTCGCGTCGCGCTTGGGCTGGCACCTACTGGATTCCGGAGCCTTATATCGTGCGGTCGGTTATGCCGCCGATAGGTCAAGGGTTGACCTGGCGGATGCTGAGGCAGTGACTCGCATCGCCGCATCGACCCGGATTACCTTCCATGGCCCCGGTGGC
>CAJXGK010000308.1 GCA_913053815.1 uncultured Rhodanobacteraceae bacterium | reverse complement strand
ATGCGCTATCGGGCACTGGTGTTCGCAATCAGCGCCGGGCTTGCCGGGCTGGCAGGCGGCTTGATTGCCATGGACGTGGGGATTGATCCGCACATGGGCATGAGCTACCTACTCATTGCGACGGTGGCCGTGCTGGCAGGCGGGATAGACCGTTATTCAGGCTGGGTGCTGGGAGGGGTGGGGCTGGCACTCTTGCAAAGCCTTATGGTCTGGAAATTCTCGGCGCAGTGGATGGATCTTGTGACCTTCACTGTGCTGATCGGGGTGCTGGTGTTTCGGCCACAGGGAATGCTGGGTCTGAAAAAGCGGCTGGAAGAGGAGTAACCGTATGGAAGCCTACCTCCTTCATCTTCTTATCATGATCGGAATTTACTCGATCCTGTCCTATTCGATGAATCTGGTGACAGGCTTCGGCGGGTTGCTGATTTTCTGTCTGGCCGGATTCTATGGAATTGGAGCATACGCCCACACGCTGCTCCAGGTGGGTGGCCCAGAGAGCCAATTTATTGGTGAACTTTTGTTTTCTGCCGCTTTGCCTTTTCCTGTCGCCTTGCTCGGGGCGGCGGCAGCAGGCGGGCTGGCGGCGTTGTTGATTGGATCGGTGGCGTTGCGGTTCCGAGGGGATTTTTTTGTTTTCACCACCCTCGGCTTCCAGATGATTGTTTTTGTCGTGCTCTACAACTGGACGGACCTGGGCCGCGGCGCCTTTGGTATCTACGGCATTCCACGCCCCGATGTGTTCGGCTGGGAGGTGCGAGAACTTTGGGAGTATGTTGTGCTTGTCGGGGCACTTAATGCACTGATTCTGCCCGTTCTGTTTTTGTTGTACCGGTCGCCGTTCGGCCTGAGCCTGAAGGCGCTGCGGGAGAATGAGCGGGCAGCAGAATCGCTGGGAATCTCTGCCTTCCGCCAGCATCTCTCGGCGCTGGTGGTGGCAGGTGCTTGTTCCGGCATTGCCGGTGGGCTGTTCGCGTCTTATGTAACCTATATCGACCCGACTTCGTTCGGACTGAAAGAGAGTATTTTTATCGTCTCGTTGCTGTTGCTTGGCGGCTCTGGCAACATCCGTGGCCCGATCCTCGGTGTGGTTGTGATGATTCTCCTTCCGGAAGCCTTGCGTTTTGCTGGTCTACCCGATTCGATTGCCCCGAATATGCGCGAAATCATCTATGGATTTACATTGGTTATCCTTATGTATTGGCGGCCAAAAGGGTTGGCCGGGGATTTTGCATTACGATGATGAACGAACCGATCCTGACCATCGAAAACCTCGATAAACGCTTTGGCGATGTCGCCGTGTTGCGGGGGGTGAGCGCTTCACTGTTGCCGGGTACGGTCACAGCTTTCGTAGGTCCAAACGGAGCCGGGAAGACGACGCTATTCCATGCGATCACTGGTGACCTTGTGCCGGATGGCGGTGCCGTAATGCTACGTGGGAACCCCATTACAAGGATGGCGCCTTGGAAGATTGCCAGAAAGGGGCTGGGAAAGATGTTCCAGGATGTGCGGATCTTCGAGAACCTGACTGCGATCGAAAATGTGCTGCTTGCACTGCACGATCATCCCGGCCAATCCGCGTGGGCATCGCTTGCAGAGGCCCCTTTCCGTCGACGGTTGGAGCCGGGCCTGGTGAGGGAGGCCAAGTCCTGGCTCGAAAAAGCGGGCGTCGAGCCTCCCTATGATCGACCTGCGGAATTATTATCGTTCGGAAACAAGAAACTGCTGGCTTTGGCAAGGCTCATGGCCGGGAAGTTTGATTTGCTGCTCTTGGATGAACCCACTGCCGGGCTGTCTCCGATAATGGTAAACCGGATCACCGAGTTGATCAGGCAGTTGACTGACCAGGGGATCACCATCGCTTTGATCGAGCACAATTTCTCCTTCGTCGCGGATGTGGCGGAACGGGCATATCTGCTACAAGAAGGACAAATCCACGACTATGGCCCAACGGCGGAAGTATTGGCTAAGGAAGAAAACCGCGAAATGTTGATAGGACTATGAGCGAAGGTCTGCTGAGTGTCGATAATCTGAGTGCCGGTTATGGGGGACGCCCCGTTCTGGAATCCCTTTCACTGGCCATTCCCTCTGGGCAACGATTGGGGTTGATCGGGCCAAATGGTTGCGGGAAATCGACATTACTCCGAACGCTGACCGCCGAAGTGCCAGAAAGCTCGGGAACCATCCTTTTTCAGGAGGAAGACATCACCGACCTCGAAACCGACGTGATCGTTGGCCGTGGGATCGGCTACCTGCGGCAGACACATAACGTCTTTTCGGGACTCACGGTAGCCGAGAATCTGGAGATTGCTGCAGAAGATGGAAGGCAACGTGCTGTTCGTGATGTTGGAGCAGTACTGGAAGCATTTCCGGTTTTAAAGGGGCGTGACGCAGTTCGGGCAGGTCTGATGTCCGGTGGAGAGCGGCAGGCGCTGGCTGTCGCCATGGTATTGATGCACCAGGTCTCCCTGCTGCTGCTGGATGAGCCACTGGCCGGCCTGTCCCAGAGAAGCGCCATGGATCTTCTGCGAGGAATTGACAAGCTCCAGCGCGAGGAAGGCTTTGCGGTGGTGCTGGTAGAGCACCGATTGAAATTGATTTTCCCCTATGTAGACCGTGTTTTAGTAATGGTAGGCGGAGCTGTTTCAGAGGATACGGATGACACCAGCCTGCTGGAGAATCGGGAGAGGCTGGAGAAACATTTCCTTGCCTGATGTGATGAGCAATTCCCTTCTCTCATGTTTGATAATAACGAATCACAAACCACTCGGACTTTCGTTAACGCGTGTCGCTCATGCTGCCATGGGCCAGGATGCGCCAGTGTTCTCAATCACCTATGCCGAGTCCCTTGCATTGCTCACTCCCCAACATGTAAAGGAAACGGATTTCTTCATCCTGGAGTTGTTCCGGGATTATCCAGGGGGGCGCAGGGCCGAAGGCGTGGTTCTGGCGGAGCGCTGGAAATATCGCAAGCCATTCCTGGTCGTGTCTCCGCTACACCTTGCGCAACAAATTCAGTGCCCAGGTTACTGGGATACCGCAGCGAAGGATTCTTTGACCGACAGAATTCATCATATCTTTAATTTTCCACAGCAGTGCAACGAGGGATTTGACAGGATGAAAGAGCGGTTTATG
>CAJXGK010000307.1 GCA_913053815.1 uncultured Rhodanobacteraceae bacterium | reverse complement strand
CAAGCCCTGGATGTGGTCGAGGTTGCGTATGCCTGCAAACAAACGCAGGAACAGGTCGCCCGGGTATTTTATGAGCTGGGCGGCATGTTGGAACTCGACTGGTTGCGTGACCGGATCGAAGAATTGCCGGTAGAGAACAGCTGGCATGCTCAGGCCCGTGGTGCACTACGCGATGAACTAGCACAACAGCATCGATTGTTGGCGGTGCATGTGCTGGAGAGCGGGGTGACCCCGGGCGAGTGGTTGGCTCGTGACGACCCCGGATTGCGTTATACATTGGGTATGCTGGGTGAGATCCGTGGGCTTCCCCTGGACTATCCGATTGCGTCGGTGGCACTGCGTCGTCTGGCCCAGCTGGTACGCACCGGCTAAGCCTCTGATGCGGTCGCTATTGGTCACCAAGTCGTTCCAATCTGTCAGGTTATTCAGTCTGACCGGACGGGGTGGCTGGAAAGTTTGGCGATGAGCGGCCTGCGGCTGTCATTCTGTGCCAATCCGACGCCTGCAGCACAGCGGGTTCGTGAAGTATTGAAAGCTCGCTATAACGAAGCCCCCTTTGACCAAGCCGATGTGCTGGTGGCACTGGGTGGTGACGGATTCATGCTACGAGCTCTGCATGATGCATTACCGCGCTCTATACCGGTGTACGGTATGAAGCTCGGCAAGGTTGGATTTCTCATGAATCAGTTTCGTGAAGATGATCTGCTTGAGCGAATCGCCAGGGCTCATCCTGCCACCATGTATCCGCTTTCGATGCGGGCGGGAAACATCGAGGGACGCATCAAGCAAGCGATCGCTTTCAATGAGGTGGCACTCTGGCGACAAACCAACCAGGCCGCTCATTTACAGATTGCCCTCAATCAACAGGTCAAGCTGGAAGAGTTGGTATGTGATGGCCTATTGGTAGCCACTCCGGCCGGTTCGACGGCGTACAACTTTTCTGCCCATGGCCCCATTTTACCCCTTGATGCCAATGTACTCGCACTGACTCCGATTAGCCCGTTCCGGCCCCGTCATTGGCGTGGCGCGCTGCTTCCGGCAGGTACCCAGGTCATGTTGCAGGTTAACGAATTCGAGCAGCGTGGAGTCAGTGTGACCGCCGACTTCCATGAGTTCCGCGATATTCGCTGGGTGGAAATTGAGGATCCGCGTGAGCAATCCGTACAGTTGCTGTTCGATCCGGAGCATCACTTGGCTGAGCGCATCCTCGACGAACAATTTGCCCTGTGATCGCCGATTTGTGTGCTCCAATTCCCCTGGGTAGGATCATGGACAAGGGTAGCTTGCCGACCAGTAACGGGTACACTGGAGCCATGTCCGAAGTCCACAATCCCCAAGCTGTTGAGGACGATCGCCTGGTGGTAGCGATCTCGTCGCGGGCCTTGTTTGATCTGGCCGATAGCCATGCGCTATTCGAACGCGAAGGACTGAATGCCTACCGAAGCTTCCAGATTGCCCACGAAGAGGAGTCGTTGCAGCCTGGTGTGGCCTTTTCGCTAGTACGCAAACTACTGCGGCTCAATACCCTGACACCGGCTGCCCCCAGAGTGGAGGTGATTCTGTTATCCCGGAACTCCGGCGATACCGGACTGAGAATCTTTAACTCTATCCAGAAGCACAAACTCGACATTTCGCGCGCCGCCTTTACCAGCGGTGAGCCAACAGCGGCCTATGTGCATCCATTCGCGGTAGATCTATTTCTGTCGTCCAATGCCGGGGATGTCAGTCGGGCTTTGCAAGCCGGTGTAGCTGCCGCCACCATATTGCCGTCTGCTGCGGGACAGGGACATACCGAGCAGGTACGTATTGCCTTCGATGGCGATGCCGTATTATTCGGTGAGGAAGGTGAGGTTATCTCTCAGGAACAAGGCCTTGAAGCGTTTCATCGCAATGAGCGGGAGCATGAGAAAGAACCACTTTCGGGGGGGCCATTTCGTGGTTTTTTGGCTGCCTTACAACGCTTACAGGCGGCTTTCCCGGCGGAAAATCCTCCGCTTCGTACCGCACTGGTTACGGCCCGGTCTGCGCCGGCGCACAAGCGGGTGATATTGACCCTGCGCCATTGGGGGGTACGTCTCGACGAGGCACTATTCCTGGGTGGACGTGATAAAGGGCCGTTTCTTGAGGCCTTCGGGGCGGATATTTTCTTTGACGACTCACTAGCCAATGTCGATTCAGCACGTCGGCATGTAGCGACCGGACACGTCCCATCACAGACTAGGCCAAAACGCTGAGAAGCTGCATTGAAAGTATTGTTGCAGACTTCCGAATCCCCAGTCTGTCGCCTTAACATCACGGTGGCGCATGCGGGAATCCCTTAAAGATGTACGATCCGTCCCCCTGTTGAGCTCAGATTACGGTCTCATGCGATTTACGTATTTAGGCTACCATCGGGTTTTACCAATATGAAAATTAAATCATGTCGATGAACCGTACCCTACAAGTGCTGGCTGGATTGATAGTATTGGCCGTTTCTGTACCCGCAGCGACCGCGAAATCGTCTAATCCTGCACGTGCACTGGTTCAGAAGCTGGCCCCCGGCACCCAGATCGTGCGGGAATTTCAGGGTCCTATGGGCCTGGATGGATTTGTTCTGCACGATCCTGCCAAAGCCGGCAGAAAATCGCGTTATGGGGTGGTCTATGTCACGGCTTCCGGCAAGTTTGCTTTCGCCGGAGCGATTTACGACGCCACCGGCAAGGACGTGGCCCGCAGTATGGCCGAACGCTATGTCCCCAAGCCGGATCTGCGACCGCTGCTGGATGCGGTCCGTACCAAGACCCGCTATTTCAGCGAAGGGGCGGTCAAGGCTCCCCATGTATTTGTCTTCTTTGACCCCAATTGCATCTATTGCAATATGCTCTGGAAACAAACCCGGGATGCTGTCAAAGCAGGTCAATTACGGATTTCCTGGGTGCCTGTGGCTATTCTAAAAAAGACCAGTATGGGGCGTTCCGTAGCCATCCTGGCAGCCCAAGACCCGGTCGCAGCACTGCGCGATGATGAAGCCCATTTCAATCACCAAACCGAACAGGGAGCGATACCAACCGATACCGGGGATCCTGCGGTTCGGGCTAAGGTCAATGCGAATACGGCCTTCTTCGTATCGAACAAGATGCGGGGCACACCGACCTTGGTCTATCAGGACCGT
>CAJXGK010000306.1 GCA_913053815.1 uncultured Rhodanobacteraceae bacterium | reverse complement strand
CGCTAAAAAACGGCGTATCCGCGTGGATGTACACATGCAGTTGCCTGCCGGTGGAACCCGAACCACGACCTGGACTGCCTCGGCCACCGGCGATGACCTGTTTGCACTGGTCGTCAGACTCGGCCAGCAGTTGCGCGGCAAGCTTGGCCTCATGCGGCCGAACCCGGCCCAGCTAAGTGAATTCATGGCCAGTATGCCCTCCACCAGTGAGGCCGCCGCCGACTATGCCAGCGGGCTTTCAGCCCTGGCCTCCGGCAATGCGTTGCTGGCCCGCACGCTGTTGGCCAGCGCCACCCGGAAGGAACCGGATTTTCCACTGGCCCATTCCGCTCTGGCCCGAGCTTGGATGGACCTTGGCGACAACCAGCGCGCCGCAACGGAAGCCCAACAGGCTCTGCGCCACTCCGCCGGCCTGTCCTACACTCAACGCCAATTGTTGCTGGGCCTGCAAGCCGAAGCCACCCACCAGTGGAGTCAGGCCACCGGGGCCTACCAAAAGTTGTTCGATACTAATCCCGACAGCCTGTACTACGGCCTGATGCTGGCCCGTACCCAAGTAAAAGCCGAAAACTACGCTCAAGCCAAGTCCACTCTGGCGCAACTACGCAAACTGCCCGCCCCTTTCGGTAACGACCCACGGGTAATGATGGCCACTGCCAACCTACAGGCTGATCTGAACGAGAATCAGGCCTACTACGACACGGCCATGCGCGCTGCCAGGCGCGCTATGGATCTTGACGAAGATGAACTGCAGGCCAAGGCACTGTCCGCCGCGGCCAATGCCCGCATCAACCTCGACGATTTTACCGCCGCCTTGACCCTTACCCTAAAAGCCAAGGCACTGTATGCCAACAATGACAAGCTCAGCCTTGATGTTGGTATCAACTTGGAACGCATGGGTATGGCTCACAACGGACTGGGTCAGTACGACAAGGCCATCGCCGCTTATGGCGATGCCAACGAGTTGTTCGCCGGCATTGGCAACCGCTACTGGCAGGCGGTCTCGCTTAACAATATCGCTGGCGTATATTTTCGCCGTGACCAATTGGCCAAGGCGCAAAACTACTACGCCCGGGCGTTACCGATCTTCCGCGAATTGCACCGCGACACCGCTGTGGCCATCGTTCTGAATAATTTGTCCCAGGTCGTCGGTAACCAGGGGAACCTTGCTCAGGCGGTCGAGTATGAAAAACAGTCCCTGGCACTACACCGGGCCACAGGCACCCCCCGCAGCATTGCAGCAGTGTTACTCAACCTGGGCCTGACCAGCTTTGCCCTGGGCCGACTTGATGCTGCCGGCAAGTATCTACGCGAAGCCCGTAACGTCTATCTCAACCAGCATGCTGTAGCGGATGCCAGCGATGCCGTCTCCGGTCTGGCCGATCTTGCCTATGCACGCAACCAGCTCGATGCCGCCCGCAAGGGCTACGAACACGCCCTGGCCATGCGTCGTAAACAGAAAATTGCCACTTCCGTAGCCTGGAGCCAGCGCGACCTGGCGGAGCTGGATCTCGATACCGGTCACCCTGAGCGGGCGCTGCAGCGGGCGCGAACGGCATTACCAATATTTATCCATGCTAAGACTCGGGGTGATATCGCCACCACCCACGCAGTGATTGCAATGGCATTGATTCAACTGGGCCGCCGCCGCCAAGCCTTACGAGAGACCCAATTGCTGGACACCGATCTAAAAACCCTCGATGACCCCCGCACCCAGCTTGGGCTGAACATCGCTCGGGCTACGATTGCCCGGCATCTAGGTGACGATACGCGAGCCGAACGGCTGCTGACCGTAACATTGCAGCAGGCTCGGGCCATACAAATGAAATCACGCATCTACCCCGCTCGGCTGGAGCTGGCTCGTTTACAGGCCCAACGCCCTCTCGATAAATCGACCCGTGGCCAAATTCAGCAACTGGTTAAAGCCGCACATCGCAACGGCTTTCTGTTCGTGGCCAAGCAGGCACAAAAGTTGCTGCACCAACGTGCTGGCATAGTGACTAATCTATAAATAACCAAGCTCGCCAAGTGGGCCTGCCATCACACCATGGTTACTGTAGACCACCCACCGGCTACGATTCGCACCGTTTCAACCCACCCCAGTCAAGTCCCCTCCACTTGAGTGGAATCGCGAGCCGTGCAAGGATCGGCTCATGCCCATGCCTCATCAATTTCCCGATGAAGTCATCGTCACCGATGACGGTCCCGGCGCCGACACTCGCTTCCTCGTGCAAGATCTGGCCCGGGACTTTCCCGTACCCCTGCATCATGTCTGGCAAGAGGACGAGGGCTTTCGTGCCGCCCGGGCACGCAACCGGGCCATTGCTTCCAGCCGTGGCGAATACATCCTGATGATCGATGGCGATATGCTTCTGCATCCGAACTTTGTCGCTGATCACCAGCAGTTGGCACAACCGGGCTGTTATCTGCAAGGCAAGCGCTTCCAGGCCACTCCGGATGAAACACAGCGTCTGTTGAATGGTGGCAACTTGCGCATCGACCCACTGCAGAATTTCGATTTTCATGAGCGCTTCTGCTTCCGCCGTCGGCATGCCTGGCATGCCCCCTGGCTGGCCCACTTCAAGGCTCGACTGGGTCATCCCGGCGCAGTGATGAGCTGCAACATGAGTTTCTGGCGCCAGGATCTGATTCGGACCAACGGCTTCGATGAGCGCATGCAAGGCTACGGTAGTGAAGATCTCGAGCTGGCGGTACGCCTGGACCATCTCGAGCTGCGTCGCCGTTCACTGCGATATGCCGCCCTGGCGGTGCATCTGTATCACCCCAGCCGGGCAGTTGGCGACCGCAACGACCCGAGTTTGCCGAACAACTGACTGCTCGAGGCCAGCCGCCGCACTGGCAGTACCTGGAACGAATACGGATTGAACCAGCATCTGCCAGATTTCCGGGACTCCCAGGATCAGCACCCGGGATCGTTACAAACGGTCAGCTAAACGCTTTCAGCGCATCATCCAAGCGCTGCGGAAAAGCCTGGGCATTGGCCTCGAACCAAGCCCGGGCATGCTGTCCGATCTGTGCCTGCTCAGCCTCGCTCATAGCCAGTACCTGCTGTATGGCTGCTTCCATCCCCGCCGGATTGAATAGGTAGGTAGAGTCTGCTCAGTAAGTCAGGGTACCGCTGATTAAAATAAAATCCCGACG
>CAJXGK010000305.1 GCA_913053815.1 uncultured Rhodanobacteraceae bacterium | reverse complement strand
TAGAGGGCCTGTGTAATCCAGGGGTTGGTCGGCAGGTGTTTGAGTTTGCCGCAGACCAGGTAGCACATGGTGATCAGGCGGCGGTCGGTGGCGTAGCCGTGGTGTCAGTCCAAAGCCGTAATGTCCCCTTTGTCCAATTCTAAAATGTCCCCTTTTACTTACGAGGAGGGGGCCGGTGACGGAGGAATCCATTACGATGAGTTGCAAAGAGGTGGATCGGCTGGGAGTGATCCGGGTGATGGTGGCGCAGTAGTTAGGCCAGGGCGTAGCAGTATGGCAGTTGGGGTTGAGCGTGCGCCAGATCAACCGCCCGGTGAAGCGCTACCGGAACCAGGCACATCGCATGGCCTCGTCTGGGCATATAGATGTAGTGTGCTACTATAGTAAACCCATACCTTCATATTCTTTTAGGGGTAATAGTGATGAAAATCAGTAAATTTCTAGTATCTGTTGTTGTGGCGGTGATGCTTTCGTCTGGTGCATTTGCCCACGCCGCAACGCATTCCAATCGTTCGGTTGCGGTTATCTCGCTGAGTGCTCCGATCATGGTCTACCTGAAGGCCTATGGGGGATACAGCGAACAATTTCATTATGTCACGCATAGCATTGTGGTGCCTTCCGTTTGGTTATACAATCCGGCTGGCAAGCCGGTTGGGCTCTTTGCGGCCGGGCGGTTCTCTCAACTTGCTGTACGTCTGAAGGGGTTTCCGCGAGGGTTCGCCCATGCAAAACCGCTGACACAAGAGCCGGGGTGGGACGCCATGAAGAAAATCCTGCAGCGTCTTGGCGGCAAAAAGTCACTCGTCTCGGCAGCGACAAGCCATTGGACGGCCGTACTCTTAAACGGTGGGGATGATGCGTCTCGCCAATATCTCAGTTTATTGGAGAAGGCGGCGAGAAAATCCACCGTGACACTACGCATTGTGTCAATTCGACTGAAACTTTAGACCATTTCTAATCAGAGACGAATCTGGCGGAAATAATAGCGGTATTACACAACCTGAGGCTTCTGCCGGCGGTAGCATCCAGCTTGGCGGGGCGCTACTTGGTCGCAACCCTGTTGGCCGCGCTCGGTTTTCCCTTCGCATCGGCACCGAGTTTCAAATCGGGGACGGTGGGCGGATCGGTATCGCCTTGGCGGGGGATCCGTTTCTTCCCCCGCCGGTCTTTTCGCTCTGTTCACGGCGTCAGCTTTGGCGGCGGGCGCCCGGCAAGCGCCTCGTAGCCGCCTGTCCCGGGCGGTCTTGGAACAAGACGCATACTTGGCCATGTCCAAGTTGTATCATTAGTGTGTTATCGTTATGCATGACCATTACACGGACACTCACTATGAACACAGCCGAAACGGATACCGAAGCCCGCTCCCTGATCCGATTGCAGGGTATGAGCAAGGCCTATCCGCGCCGCGGCGGTGAGCTGGTCGTGTTGGAGGATTTCTCGCTGGAGGTGATCTCCGGCGAGTTTCTTGCCATTATGGCGCCCTCGGGTTCGGGTAAATCCACCCTGCTCAACCTCATCGGCGGCGTGGATCGCCCGACGCGCGGTGAGGTCTGGGTGGGCGATGCGCCGTTGCACCGTCTTTCCGAGGCGGCGCTGGCCCGCTGGCGGGCCGAGCACGTGGGCTTCGTGTTTCAGCTCTATCACCTGTTGCCGATACTGACGGTATTGAAGAACGTGGAATTGCCCCTGATCGGCATCGGTACCGGCCTGGGTCGCGGCGAGCGGCGGCGCAAGGCCACCGCGGCGTTGACACTGGCGGGGCTGGACGAGCGCTTCTGGGGCTTCAAACCGCTGGAACTGTCCGGCGGGCAACAGCAGCGTGTCGGCATTGCCCGCGCCCTGGTGACCGACCCCGACCTGCTGCTGTGCGACGAGCCGACCGGTGATCTCGACCAGGCCTCGGGCGATACGATCATGGCGCTGCTCCAGGAGCTGAACCGGCGCTACGCCAAGACCATCGTGCTGGTCACCCACGACCCGCACGCCGCCGAATTCGCAGGCCGTACCGTGCATCTGGACAAACATTTGCCACTGGCCGCGACCGCAGCCAGCGCCTGAGTCGAATTATGACCATCGTTTCCATCCCGTTGCCCCCGGGTTCTTGACTTCCCCTGGAGGGGGGTAGAGTCCGTGGCGTGTTTTTGTTTTGTAAATAGAGAAATACAGGAGTCCAGTTCATGAAACACAAGTTGATTGCAATCGGTGCGGGTGCGCTGCTATTGGTGGTCGGGCTGCAAGCCACGCCTGCCTTGGCGGCGCCACAAGTCCGGCGTGGAAACTCGGCGATTACGTTTACGCTGCCCCTGCGTACCTGGGTCAAGTCCTATCTCATTTTTGGGATGAAAACCGGGAAGTATGTGCCCCACGCGCAACTTTCATTTCCCCTGCTCTGGCTCTACAATCCCGCCGGTCAGCCGGTGGCTTACAACGACGATTCGACGAAACTAAAGTCGGTTCTGGCGAAATTCCCGGAATCCCTGGAACATGCACCGGCCTTGAAAGGAGAACCGGATCTTGCCGCCATGTCCGCGATACTGCAGAAGGTCGGCGCCAAGCCCTTGGAGCAGTCACAAGGCAAACGCTACACGGCGGTGTTTTATACCGAGGGTCACTGTAGCGATGTATGCGCAAGGTTTTCCCGACTCTTGCAGGCGGCGGTGAAGCAGCATCCGGGGAAATGGAGCATTGTGACGATAAAGCTTGCCAAGAAATGAAGTTCGTCACGCTCATGAGGTTTGAGGTGCCCGTCGTGAAGGGGGCATAAGGGCATGTTGAAGCCAAGGGAAATAGGCGTTATCGCGGGGCTTTCCTGGCGCTACCTGGGGGCGCACCGGGTGCGCACGGCCTACCTGGTGCTGACGCTGGTTCTTGCCTTTGGCAGCTACGTATTGCTCGCGGCACTCGGCTCGCCCTTTGCGCCCGACTTGTCGGCTAAATCCGGGATGAAAGGGACCATTAATATTAGCGCCCTGTATGGGGCGCTGCCGACTCGTTATGCGCAGAAGATCGTGCACATGCCGGGGATCAAGCAGGTCACCTATGGCAATTACCTGGCGGTTGATTGCCGACCCGATGTCATCGTGACCTTGAATAGTCAAGTGACCCTCCCCGGTTCCGGGCTGAAGGGGCTACAAACCAGCCTGGGTGTCAAGTTTACCCCGGTCGAAGC
>CAJXGK010000304.1 GCA_913053815.1 uncultured Rhodanobacteraceae bacterium | reverse complement strand
AGCATGCCCAAAGGGAGCATCGGATTTGCCTATGCGGTGTACCCCCCGGGCGGCAATGTGAAAAAAGTCACCCAGGCGTTGGTTGCTGCGATCAAACAAGTGCGCAAGAACGGCATCGCGCCCGGTCTGGTGACCGCTGCCAAGCGCCGGGCCGTGCTCCGTGGCGAATTGCAGCATAACTCGATCCCGAGCCTCGCAATGGCCTGGACCCAGGCCATTGCCCTGGCGGGCCTTGATTCTCCCACCGCAGCGGTGGCCCGGCTGCGCAAAGTCACACCGACGCAGGTCAATGCCCAGATTCGCGCTGATCTCGCACTCGATCATGCGATCACACTCATTGCCATCCCAACCCCCGGGGCAAAGCCCACGGGCGGTAGCGGTTTCGGCGGTACAGAGTCATTTGGCGGCAAGTCCAGCAAACCCGTCGTACTACCGGGCTGGGCGGCACAGGCTTTGGCAAAGTTGCCGCAGCCCAAGCCCTTCCTGCATCCCACCGACATGACCTTGCCGAATGGCCTGCGCCTGATCGTGCAGCCGCTGCATGTCAGCCATACCGTCAGCCTCTACGGTGCCGTGAACCAGAACGAGAACATGGAGGCTCCTGCGGGCGAAGAAGGCGTTTCCGGACTGCTGGGCAACCTGTTTAACTGGGGGCCCAAGGGCATGACACGCCTCCAATTCAACGCCGCTCAGGATGCCATTGGTGCCGAGCTCTCCGTCGGTTCACGGTTTTCCCTGAAAGTGCTTCCGCAGTACTTCGGGCAGGGCGTGAAACTCCTGGCGGCCGACCAGTTGCATCCGGCGCTGCCGGGCACCGCCTTCCGTACCCAACAGCTGATACTGGCACGCCAGTCTCAGGGGCAACTGCAAAGCCCGGTATTCAAGTTCCAGCGAGCAGTGGATCAGGCCTTGCTGCCGCCAGGCGATCCTGCGCTCAGGCTGGCAACGGGCAAGACCGTAATGAGTCTCACGCCGGTAAAACTGAAAACGTACTACGGCAAGGTTTATCGCCCCGATGAGACAACGATTGTCGTCATCGGCGATATCACTCCGCAAAAGGCAAAGGCCGTCATCGAGAAATACTTTGGCGGTTGGACGGCAACGGGGACGAAGCCCGAGACCACCTACCCGCGCGTGCCCCTTTCCAGGCCAAACCACGTTTTCGTGCCCGATCCCATACGCAAACAGGACCGGGTAGTCCTGGCTGAAACGCTGGGACTGGACTTCACCAACCCCAGCCATTTTGCCCTGAACCTGGCCAACGACCGACTGGGGGGCGGCTTCTATGCCAGCCCTCTGTACAAAGCGTTGCGTGAGCGGCGGGGGCTGGTGTACTCCCTGAGTTCGCAGTTCAGCTTCAATCGCCATCGTGGCCGTTACACCCTGCAATTCGGGGCCTACCCGGACAAGGTCAACGAAGCCCGTCAGGTGGCGACAAGGCTCCTTACCCAGGCCGGTGTGAAACCGATATCGCCCGAACAGTTGCACTTGGCCAAAGCCATCGGTCTGCGCCAAATCGAGCTGTCCAATCAGAGCGTGGGCGCCATCGGCTGGGGCTGGATCGGTCGCAGCGAGGATGATTTACCGCTCGACTGGGATTACGTCATGGCCCGTCACTTCGAGAAATTGACGGCACCCGAGATCCAGCAGGCAATGAAGAAATACCTGAATCCAAAGCGGTTCTCCGTCATCGTGCTGGGCCAACCGGTCAAGCACTAACAAGAGCGCTGCCCGCCCCGGTACAAAAATATCGGGGCGGTCGGTGGGCCACTACTTTAGTTATTTTGGCAGGTCTGCGGCGAACACTCCGCAGACCTGCTTTGCGTGGGTATGACGTTCGATTCAGTGCCACGCTCCATACATCCGCAACAGGGGCAGGGGCTCTCCAGGGCACGGTACGGATCAGCAATGGGCTACCTCCGAGCCCCTACCTGCAAAAAATCTTCGGCCTCGACAACAATCGAAAATAATCATGGCAACGGGTTGGGCCAAAGACGGTGCGGTACAGGAGCAGATCGACAGCACGGTGCAGGACGCCGTGGAACGCGCGCGCCACCAACTCGCCCACGACGGCAAGAGCCTGACTCATTGCGAGAAATGCGGCAAAAAAACCCCACCACGACGGCGCGAAGTTATCCCCGGCGTGCGCCGGTACGTCACCAGCCAGGCGGAGCGGGACAAACAAGACAACGGGACGCTCTACAATCGACGCGGCAGCAAGGACAGCCAGTTACGCTAATTCCACCGCAGTCGCGGATACTACGGAAACTACCTACCATAAAGCCTGGTAGCTGCCCAGAGTAAATGGTGTTATATTGAAATAACACACCAAACCAAGGGATCATATTATGAGTTTGAGAATTTCCCGCTACGCGGTTTTGGTCGGCGTCGTGGCCCTGGCCGCCTGTGCCGCCCCCTCAAACCGACCCTCACAACCCCGGTCGTCCGCTGCGGCCTCACAGCAGGGAAACGTATTGCGCACCCGGCTCAAGAACGGGCTCCGGGTCGTGATTGTGCGTGATCCCCTGGCCCCTGTTGTGACCCAGCAAATCACCTACTTCGTAGGCGCCAATGAGGCACCGCAAGGATTTCCCGGCATGGCACACGCCCAGGAACACATGATGTTCCGCGGTGCACCGGGACTTACGGCCAACCAGCTCGCGGGAATTTATGCCCGCATGGGTGGCGACATGAACGCCTTCACCGCCAACAGCATCACCTCCTATTTCTTCACCGTACCGACGGATGATATCGGCGTCGCCTTGCATGTCGGGGCGATTCGCATGGCCGGCGTGGATGACAGCGAGGCACAATGGAAAAAGGAGCGCGGTGCAATTGAGCAGGAAGTAGCGCGGGACCATTCCAGCCCCATCTATGGGCTTCTCAAAAAGCTGCGGGCACACATGTTCACCGGCACCCCCTATGCGCATGACGCACTCGGCACCAAGCCCTCGTTCGACAAAACTACCGGGGCGATGCTGCAGAAATTTCACACTACCTGGTATGCACCGAATAATGCACTGCTGGTCGTGACGGGTGATGTTGACCCGCAAGCGGTACTGGCCAAGATCAAGGCGCTCTATGGCACCATTCCCGAGCGGACGTTGCCCGCCAAACCGGTGATCGCCCTGCGAGCGGTTGCAGCCAAGACTTTCTCGACGCCGAGCGACCAGCCTTAC
>CAJXGK010000303.1 GCA_913053815.1 uncultured Rhodanobacteraceae bacterium | reverse complement strand
CCGGAATAGTGCGGTGCATGTCTGAGCGATAGCGAGTTCACCGTGCCCGGTTCAGACTGAAGCGCGCAGAGACGCCGAAGGCCAACCCATGGGGCGGCTTTTCTTTGGTTCTGTTTCTTTTGTCCGTACAAAAGAAATGAACTCGCCCATAAAGGGCGAAAAACACGTAACAATTCAAGCAAACGAATAAAAAAGTTAGCCACAACTAGCGTCTATCGTACCCTGGAATAAATTAGACTTGCGCATGACAGGTGCCGTTCTATACTGTCACAAACAATTAAAACTTCGTATTTTATGACATCACATTCCTCCAAACACTCACCCTATGTTTTTTTGATCGCCCGCAACCAGCAAGATGATGCTTACCGTCTTTTCAAGGTGGACCTCGATAATGTTTAGCTATTTTGGTTTTGGTTCCAACCTGAACATCACGTCACTGTTGGCCAAGGGTGTAGAGCCGTTGGCATCGCGGCGCGCTATCTTGCCCGGTTGGCGCTTGCGCTTTAACGTGCAGCACTTCTTCCTGCACGAGGGTGGAGTAGGCAACATTGAACATTCCGAAGTGCCGGGCGACCGCGTGCTCGGCATGCTTTATGACTGTCCGGACGAGGCCCTTGCACCCCTGGATGCCATGGAGGCCTACGGCTACGGCTACGACCGCATCAACATTGAGGTGGAGACGGACGGCGAGTGTATTCCCGCGTTTACCTACGTCGGCATGCCCGAGTTCATCAATGACGACTGCCTGCCAAGCCGTCGCTATCTCAACATCATGATCGACGGCGCGCACCGGGCCGATCTCGATCCCGATTACGTGCAACAGCTCGAGATGCAGCCGGTTCACCAGCCCGATGATTACCCACCGTTCACGCCGCCACCCGGCGACTATCCCATATTCGATTTGGCTTCTCTTGCCCAGCACCCGATGTATACTGCACTCTGCGATGCGGTTTTTGACATGTCGGAAGCGCGGCCCTTGCACGAATTTCTGAAAAGTTTCTTTGGCGGACGTGACATGACACTGTTTCACCTCAAGCGCCTGGACAGCAATGAAGTCAATGAGTCTATGGATATTATCCGGAATGGACACCTTAATGAGGCCCAACTGTGTTATCTCAATGGCTACCTCAATGAGTATGCCAGAGAGTATCGCTACGTAGGTCGCTTAGATTACAAACACGTTATTAAGGAGTACAACAATGGATCAATTCCCCCCGGCACTTGCCCATGGAACCCTTGAGGAGGTCTTTCCTGACGTATTTTTCATCAGTGGCACTATAGAGACTGTCCTCCATGAGATGGACTGGAAGTTCAGTCGCAACATGACCGTGGTACGCGAAGGTGAACGTTTAATTATCATCAACAGCGTACGTTTGAGAGATGAGGGGCTGGCCCAGCTCGACCGTCTTGGCCGGGTCACTGACGTGGTTCGCCTCGGCTCCCTGCACGGGCGCGATGATCCGTTCTACGTGGATCGCTACGGTGCCGAGTTCTGGCAGATGCCCGGGATGGCACACGAGACCGGACTGAAGTCGACGCACACCCTCACCCCGGATGGTCCGTTACCGATTTCGGATGCCTCTGTGTTTGAATTCCGGACCACCAGGATGCCCGAGGGGATCCTGCGTCTCGATCGCAGCGATGGCATTCTGATTGCCTGCGATGCGTTACAAAATTGGCTCACCCCTGACGAGTTTTTCTCTGACTCTTCGCGGAAGCTGATGCAAGACGCAGGGTTCTTCACGCTGGCCAACCTCGGCCCGGTCTGGGTTCAAGCAGCGACGCCCGAAGCAGATGACTTCTCCCGACTCAAAGAATTGTCGTTCAAGCATGCCCTATGCGGGCACGGAGAACCTTTGCGCGATACCGCACAGGATGACTATACTGCAACGTTCAAACGTATGTTCGGCATATAGAGGTACCCTAAAGTTTGAGTACGGGAATGGAAACTTGGCGGTAGTCGATCTACAGCTGGCTGGTTATGAGATCGAATCGGTCCTAAGCCGATTCGACGGACGTGTGGTGTATCGCGCCCGTCGTCTTGCCGATGATGTTGCAGTGGCGGTGGAGACACTTGACGCCGAATATCCCAATCGTCAACAGGTGGCCGGGATCAACCGAGAGGGGGTAATCGCCCAACGCCTGGCTGAGGTCGACGGTGTGCACAAGGTATATGCCGTGCTACCCCATGGCAACGGCAACCTGGCCCTGGTCGGCGAACTGTTCGAGAGCTCACTCAAGTCTCATCTTGCTCGTGTGGGCGCTGACGGCCTGCCCCTGGCCGAGGTGCTCGACATCGCCCAACAACTTGTCCGTGCACTGGATGGGATACACGCCAACGATCTTGTGCACAAGGCATTGGCCCCGGAGCACGTGCTTTTGGATCCTGTTAGCGGCGCCCTCACCCTGGCTGGTTTTGGTATTGCCTCCGAACTGGACCAGGAGCGGCAGGCGTTACAGATGTCGCGGCGCCTCGAGGGACCGCTGCCTTACATATCGCCGGAGCAAACCGGTCGTATGAATCGGGATCTAGACTTCCGATCCGACTACTACTCCCTCGGTGTGCTGCTGTTCGAACTGCTGACCGGCAAGCGGCCGTTCCGGGCAAGCAATCTGCTGGAATGGGTCCACAGCCATATCAGTCGACTGCCGCCGGCACCACACGAGATCTCGCCGCTGGTGCCTGAGGCGGTATCGGCCATTGTCCTCAAGTTGCTGGCCAAGAGTCCCGAGAAACGATACCAAAGCACCAGGGGACTGATGTACGACCTGGCACACTGCGCGGCTGTACATGCCGCGGGCCATGAGGTAGTCCCCTTTGAACTGGGCAAAAAGGATGCGGTGCAGAAATTCCTGGTGCCGCAAAGTCTGTACGGCCGTGACCGTGAGCTCGAGGAGCTGCTTGGGCTGTTCGAGGAAGCTGCAGCAGGGCGCACTCAATTCTGTCTGGTTCACGGCTGCTCCGGTGTCGGAAAATCGGCCCTCGTCAATGAGGTCGATCGACCCCTGGTACGCGAACGGGGCTTTCTGGTGCAAGGCAAGTTTGACCAGTTCCAGCAGGGCGAGGCGTACACGGCCCTTGCCACTGCCTTCCGCAGTCTGGTCCTGCAGGTTCTGGCTGAACCGGAGGAACGGCTGCAAGAATGGCGTCGACGGCTGATGGATGCGCTGGCGCCGAACGCACGTCTGGTG
>CAJXGK010000302.1 GCA_913053815.1 uncultured Rhodanobacteraceae bacterium | reverse complement strand
TACAGCAGTTCGAAACTGTTGAACACCACCACATCACTGTCGCGTAACAAGCCCATGCGCTTAGCATCCAAAGCACTGCCGGCCACCTTGGCCATAGCGACGGTTTCAAAATAACCCTTGATGTGATCGAAGGCATCACCACTACGCTGGGCCGCTTGCGAACAGCGGGTGGCGATTTCCTTCAGTCCACCGCCGGCAGGAAGCAGGCCCACACCAGCTTCAACCAGTCCGATGTAGCTCTCCAGGGCCGCGACGGTCCGGGCCGAATGCATCTGCAGCTCGCAGCCACCACCGAGGGCCAGCCCACGCACGGCGGCGATGACCGGTACCTGGGCATATTTGATGCGCATACTGGTCGCCTGAAAATTGGCAATCATGCTGGCGAGAGCATCGACCTTACCAGCCTGGAGCAAGCCTAGTGCACCTTTCAGGTCGGCACCTGCGGAGAAGGGACCTCTGTCTTGCCAGATGACCAGGGCCTTGAAATTGCGCTCAGCCTCGGCCACGCAATGTTGCAAACCTTCCAGCACTGCATCATTGACCGTGTGCATTTTGGTCTTGAACGAAACAATGGCAATGTCATCACCAAGGTGCCACATGCGTACCCCATCGTTCTCCCAAACGGTGGTACCCGTATCAAAACGCTCGCCCAGTAGGGCATCAGGAAACAGTTGCCGTTGGTAGACGGGGTGGCTGGAGCGTGGCTCGTTTTTGCCCGTGTGCGGCGAGAAAGAACCTTGGGCACTATGTACCCCTTCACGCCCATCGCGAACCCAGGCGGGCAGGGGTACAGCGCTCATGGCCTTACCGGCCTGGATGTCTTCTTCAATCCACTGGGTGATCGGCTTCCAACCGGCGGCCTGCCAGGTTTCGAACGGGCCAAGTTTCCAGCCGTAGCCCCAGCGGATAGCCAAGTCGACATCACGAGCGGTGCTGGCGATATCGGCCAGATGGTAGGCGGTGTAGTGGAACAGATCGCGAAATACGGCCCACAGAAACTGCGCCTGGGGATCATTGCTGGCGCGGAGCTTGGCAAATTTTGCTTCCGGATTACGGATTTTCAGAATCTCAGCAACTTCTGCAGAGGTCTTGGGTTCGGAGGCCCGGTAATCCTGGCTGGCTAGATCCAGAACACTGATCTGTTTACCCTGTTTGCGGTAAAAACCAGCCCGGGTCTTTTGCCCCAAGGCCCCCTTGTCGATCAGTGCCTGGAGCCAGATCGGAGCTTTAAAGTGCTGATGCCAGGGATCTTCGGGCAGCGTGTCGGCCATGGTCTGGATGACGTGGGACATAGTGTCGAGTCCCACTACATCTGCGGTACGGTAGGTGGCACTCTTGGGTCTGCCGATGGCCGGGCCGGTGAGGGCATCAACCACATCGAAACCGAGGCCGAAAGCTGCGGTGTGATGCATGGTAGCGAGAATAGAAAACACGCCAATACGATTACCAATGAAGTTAGGGGTGTCTTTGGCCCGAACCACTCCCTTACCGAGAATGGTGGTCAAAAATCCTTCCAGACCATCGACAACGCCGGCATCCGTGCTATTTGCAGGGATCAGCTCGACCAGGTGCATATAGCGAGGCGGGTTGAAGAAATGCACGCCACAGAAGTGCGAGCGCAGAGCTTCCGGCAGGGCTGCGGCAAGCTCGTTGATGGAGAGCCCCGAAGTATTGCTGGCGATGATGGCTTGGGCTGGCAGATGCGGGGCGATCTTGTGATACAGATCCAGCTTCCAGTCGGTGCGCTCGGCGATGGCCTCGATCACCAGATCACAGTCAGCAAGCAAGGCCAGGTTTTCGTCATAGTTGGCCGGTACGATACCGCTGCTGCGCGAGGGCTCAGCCAATGGCGCAGGGGAGAGTTTGCCCAGCCGTTTGATTGCTTTCACGGCAATGGCGTTCTTAGTGCCTTCCTTGGCTGCGAGGTCAAACAGCACGGTCTCAACATCGGCATTGGCAAGATGGGCGGCGATCTGGGCGCCCATGACGCCGGCACCGAGCACGGCCGCTTTGCGGATACGAAGGGTTCGCGGGTTCATCAGGTACTCCCGGGGGTTGGAAAAGGGATGGGTTGCCTTACGGGGCGCTAAGTCCCGCGGAAGCAAATCGAATCAGGTGTTCTGCAGCCTGTTTGCGGTGGTTGCGTTCCGTGGTGCCAGGGCGTCGCTTGATCAGGCCAAAGTCAGCCATGGCATAAGTGAGTGCACCGGCCACAATATCCAGCCGCCAATAGAGCTCCTCCTTGCTCAGATGCGGCAGCAGTCGATGAAAGACCACCGCGAATTCACGCAGCACATGGCCGTAGTTGTCAGATAGAAACTTGCGCAGTGGTTGGTCGTGTTCGGCGTAAGCACGGGCCAACATGCGCATGAAAGCCCCTCCGCCATTCTGGTCGAGGGATAAATCTATAGCAGGTTTGATAAACGCTTCGAGCACCTGGTCCAGGGTGGAATCGGGCTGGTGTTCGACCTTACGCAAAGCGTCTTGTCGATGGGTGTTAAGACGGTCAAGGCGGCGCCGGAAAACTTCTTCTATCAGGTTTTCTTTGGAGCCAAAATGATAGTTCACGGCGGCCAGGTTGACGTGGGCCGCGGCCGTAACCTGCCGCAACGATGCCTTTTCAAAGCCATGCTGGGCAAACAGCGTTTCGGCAGCGCCGAGAATCCGTTGTTTGGTCGAAAACTGGGATGTAATCATCATACCGTCCCGCAATCAAACGTTTGTTTGAATCATAAATATCTCAATGACTGCGGTCAACCTGTTTCGTTCTGAACTCACCGCTCGTTCAGGTTCAGGTAAGCCAGTAGACTGCCTTGATTGTTGCTTGGAAAAGCTCAACAATCAGCGTTTTAACATCCCGTTATCCTACGGGAGCCCATCAACGATTATGGTGAAGCATTGCTTCCCTATTCCTACAGGAGTATCAGCATGGCGCTTGAGCGCACCCTTTCGATCATTAAACCCGATGCAGTTGGCAAACATGTCATTGGTGAGATTTATTCCAGGTTTGAAAAAGCGGGCTTGTGTATCGTTGCGGCAAAAATGCGCCATCTGTCCAGACATGAGGCCGAAGGGTTTTATGCCGTGCATCATGAACGGCCTTTTTTCAAGGGATTGGTCGAGTTTATGACCTCAGGACCGGTCATGATTCAGGTTCTAGAGGGGGTGAATGCGATCACCCGGCATCGCGATTTG
>CAJXGK010000301.1 GCA_913053815.1 uncultured Rhodanobacteraceae bacterium | reverse complement strand
TCGATTTCTCATCCGCCTCGCTACGATCCCCCAAGTCCGACACAAGCTCCTAGAAGCTTGAAAGACCCGTTCAATATCGAGGCAAGGCGTCAGGCGGGTTTTACGGATGTAGAACTGGCCCAACTCGGCTTCAGCCCGACCTGAGGCAGCCACCGGCGTTGGACGGAAGTACAACATTTTTTATAGGCTTTCTTGGTGACATTGCAGAGTGATATCGGCAGAAACCAGAAAAGCCTCGACATTATTCTTCGACAAGCGATTACCATGCCGTTGGGCATGATTTACGGTGAAGAAATAGTCTCGATCGATGCGGTTCATACCTTACTGCATCCTACAACTTAAGCTCAGCTATGTTCTGGTCCGATCGTACTCACGGCCTTGCACAGAGATCGATCACCCGTAGGGCAACACGGGATGCTCATCGCTGGTGAGCAGACGGACAAAATGGGGGTTGATGAACAGTTTCTCACGACCGGCCTTGATCTCGCGCAACATGCCCAGGTCGGCCAGTTGCTTGAGATACACCGAGGCGGTCTGGCGCTTGGCGATGTCCGCTTCCACCAGGTTCTGGATACGGCAGTACGGCTGCACAAACAGCATGTCGACCAGTTCGCGCGTGTAGATCTTACTGGCACGTGTTTTGACGAAACGGGTGGCCTGGGTATGCAGTTGCTGAATCGCCTGGATCTTGGCAGTGGTCCACTGCGCTGTGTCGGTGATCGCATCCAGCATGAAGCCAACCCAAGCTTCCCAGGCACCGTCACAGGTGACCGCCAGCAGACGGCGGTAGTAGTCGGTGCGATGGCGCAGGATGTAGCGTGATAGATACAGCACTGGCTGGGTCAGTAGGCCTTGTTCTATCAATACCAGCAGGTTGAGCACGCGCCCGGTGCGGCCGTTGCCATCCAGGAACGGATGGATAGCCTCGAACTGATAGTGCGCCACGGCCATGCGGATCAGTGGATCGATATCCTGGTGCTCGTGGATAAATTGTTCCCAATTGGCTAGCTTCTCGCGCAACAGTGCCTCGCCGACGGGGGGGGTATAGATCAGCTCAGCGGTAGCGGTATTGGCTAGCGCGGTGCCTGGCACCTTACGGATGTCCATCGGGGTATTCTTGATCCAGCTACAGACCCGGATGGCGGTGTTGGTGTTGAGTGGTCGACTCTTGAGCGAGACAAAACCCCGGTAGAGGGCACTGCGATAACGCAGTGCTTCTTTGATGGCCGGGTCACCGGCCTGCTCTTGCCGCTGCGCATAGCGGAACAGTGCATCGCTGGTGGTAACGATATTTTCGATTTCGCTGCTGGCTTGGGCTTCCAGCAGTGGGATGGTGTTGATCAGCACGGCTTGGTTCGGGATCAGGTCACCGGCACTTTTCAGCGCGGCCAACGCGGCTCGTGCCTCAATGCAGGCCTTGAGCAGTGGCTTGCTCTCGATGTCGGCAGCCGGCGGCAGCTTGGGCAGTTGGTTGTACGGCTGTTGGGGGTCAAAAGGCATGAGTTGACCGTTCCTGTCCAAACCGACCCGTCAGCGGATCATGTCGATGGCCTCAACAGTAGAGGATGATATGTCGATATTCAATAAATATTTCGACATAACTAAGTAATAGGTCGACGGCATCAACCTATCGACCCCAAGGCTGTTGGGGGTCAGTTCTCGTGTTGTAACATCCTTATCCAGCGAGCGTAATCCGGGATAAAATGGTGCTGAAAGGTCCTTTCGCGGATTTTGCCTTGTTGCTTTAGTGCTTCTCGAACCAGCTCAGCACAGTGTCTTTCATACGTAGCCATAGGCCCCCACGTGGAGCGGCCTGTAGGCTGATCAACGGGACGTTCTGCAGCAGCTTGCCGTTGAGCCGTATTTCCACCCGGCCGATGGTCTGGCCCTTGGCAATAGGAGCCTGCAGACTGGTGGGCAGTTGCATACGGGCCTGCAGCTGTGAGTAGCGGCCTTTGGGTACAGTAACGTACAACGCTTGGGCCGGACCGACCTGGATGGTACCCGGTGAGCCGAACCACACCCGTACTTTGGCCAGGCTGGTAGCGGCAGGGTAAAGTTTGCGGGTGGTGTGGAAACGGAATCCCCAGTCAAACAGACTTTCTGCAACTTGGCTGAGATGGCGATAGCCCTGGGCAGTGCTGGGGGGGCCCGGGTTAACGCCGAGAATCACGGCGATCAGCCGCGTACCGTTACGCTTCGCGGTGGCCACCAGGTTGTAGCCAGCTTCCTGGGTCCAGCCTGTCTTCAGCCCGTCGACACTGGAATCAATCCACAGCAGCTTGTTGTAATTGGCCTGGGTAATCTTGTTGTAGGTAAAACTTTTTTCCGAGGCGTATTGCAGAACCTGAGGAAACTCACTGATCATATGCTCGGCAAGGTTGGCGAGATCATGCGCAGATACATACAGACCCTTGGCCGGCAAGCCACTCACCCCGGTGAAGTGACTGTTGTTCATGCCCAGTCGCTTGGCGTAGGCATTCATCAGCGAGACGAAGGCATGGGTCGATCCGGCTACCCCCTCGGCCACTGTCACAGCCGCGTCGTTGCCCGAGGGTACCAGAATGCCCTGAATCAGATTACTTACCGAAACCGAGGTACCTTCCTTAAGGAACATTCGTGACCCGCGGGCTCTCCAGGCCTTCTCGCTGATCGGCAGCATGGTGTTCAGGTGCATCTGCCCAGAGCGGATTTCCTGCAGCAGGATATACAGAGTCATCAGCTTGGTAGTGCTGGCTGGTGGCCAATGCGCATCAGCATTTTTTTGTGCCAGTACCTGGCCGCTCTGCACATCAATCAGGTAATACGCCTTGGCACCCAGGCTCGGCACAGCGGGAAGCGGGGGGGCCGGCAAAAGTTTAGGCAGCGGCGCCCTAGGGCCGGGTGCAGCCAGGACATTGGGCGCCGAGAGCAAAAAGATAAACAGGGCGAGCGAAACGATGCGGACAAACGATTTCAGGGACATGGTCCAGGGATCGGGGCAGTAGAAACGCGCAACTCGCCGATTCTACCCTGTTAACTCCCCCAGAGCGGTACCTGCTCAGTGCCCCACGCAAGCCAGGGCCCGGTTTCCGAGGGGCGGGCCAACAAGTCAAACAATCAGCCCAGTCCTTGCAAGTTCATTCGCATAGTGCTGCAATAGCTCTATAACACAAGCTTAGATAGATATAGTGGGAATACATAACTAGTTGGTGT
>CAJXGK010000300.1 GCA_913053815.1 uncultured Rhodanobacteraceae bacterium | reverse complement strand
CTGTTCGGGTTGGCCTTGTAGGTATTGGTGGAGGTGGCGGGAGTCGAACCCGCGTCCGAAGATCCTACGTCCCTGGTCCTACATGCTTGTCCCATCGTTTGATCTCATTCTGTGGTAACACGAAGGGCAGAGCACACCACAGAACCAGCCTGTTTAATTTGACCACGGCTGACAGGCAGCTACCGTGGCGGTCCTGTGTTAATGACCCTACCTCCGCAGGCACAGGAACCCAGCGGTTTCGGGGCTTAGACCTTAAGCGGCCAGAGCGTAGTTGTCGTTGTTGGCAACTAAAAGTTAGCAGCTGGATTTACGAGGAAAGCTACCCCCTCGGCATGCACCAAGTGATTTCGTGATCCCCGTCGAAGCCGAAACACCCCCGGAGACTCGCTTAGAGCGTTCATTATATGCGGCCAGGTACAGGCATCACAAGACCTTCTGCAACCAGGTTCAGGGACGGTAGTGGTTGGGCTGTGAATAAGGTTTCGGGACTGAGTAGAAAGCTCGGGCTTCCTCAGTTCAGTGGATTATTCCGGCGCAGCACGCGCTGTTGCTCACGGTTCCAATCGCGCTCTTTCAGGGCGGCACGTTTGTCGTGCTGTTGTTTGCCGCGGGCGAGGCCAATTTCAACCTTAACCCGGCTTTTCTTCCAATACATTGCCAAGGGAACCAGGGTGTAGCCCTTGCGTTCCACCGTTCCGATGAGGTGGTCAATCTGCTCCCGGTGCAACAGTAGTTTACGGGTCCGGCGGTCGTCGGTCAGGACGTGACTCGAGGCGGTAATCAGGGGTTGGATCGAAGCCCCGAATAGAAAAATCTCGCTCCCTTTAACCAATGCGTAGGCCTCGCTGAGATGAATGCGTCCGGCGCGCAGTGCTTTGACTTCCCAGCCCTGTAGAGCAAGGCCGGCCTCGATCCGTTCATCGATGTGGTATTCATGCCGAGCCCGTTTGTTCAAGGCGATAGTGCCGCTGGAGGAGCCCTTAGCTTTGTTTTTGGCCATGTCCTGTAAAATCGCTGTAATTACTATTCGGATTGAATGTTGTGAATCATATAGACCGCAGTGCCATCGTACCTTTCCGTCCACAGCAGATGTACGACTTGGTCAATGATGTGGAAGGATATCCGATGCGCTTTGCCTGGTGTGCGGATGCCCGGGTGGTGGAGCGTGGAGACGCTTATCGGATCGCTCGGCTCGATCTGCGCTTTGCCGGGATGACCCAGCGTTTCACCACGCGTAATGTGCTGCACCCCCCTGAGCGTGTCGAGATGCATCTGGTGGATGGACCGCTGCAGATGCTAGAGGGTATTTTTTCTTTCACCCCGCTGGGTGCTGAGGGTTGCCAGATTGAGCTGAAGTTATCTTTTGAGTTCAAGGGTCGTTTGTGGGGAAGAGCTTTGCGCATAGGGTTTCAAGGTATCGCTAATCATCTGATGGACGACTTTTGTGCTGAGGCCCGACGTGCGTACGACTAAGCTTATGCATATCGAGGTGGCGTATTCCCCAGAGCCGGACAAGGTGCTACGACGTTTTCTAGTCTTACCTCCTGGCAGTACCGTGGCCGATGCACTTCGGGCCAGCCATCTACAACAGGATTATCCCGGCTGTGCCGATGATTCACCCAGCTTGGCTGTGTTCTCGTGTCTGGTTAAACCAGACCGTCAGCTGAACGATGGGGAGCGAGTAGAAGTTTGCCGCCCTTTGTACGCCGACCCCCAAGACGCCCGCCGCCGCCGTGCCAGCGGCCAGTCTTGAGGTTCAGTTCCCGCATCAAAGATTGGATTGTTTGCCCTTCTCCAGCGATGGGGTGTACTCGCCTTCATAAGCCTTACTGGCCTTGAGCATCTGTTTTGCATTTTGCGCGAAATAATTACCTTCAGTACGGATTAGTGCATCGTTCTTGAAGATCACGGTCATGATGTGGTGCACAATTTCGCCACCACGATGCTGGTAGGTGGACACGTAATCCCAGCGATTGGTATCAAAGGGGCTGACAACCGACGGGGTACCCAGCAGCGCGATAACCTGAGTTTTAGTCATCCCTGGATGTAACTGCTGAACTTCCTTCTTTTCCAGAAGGTTACCTTGCTGGATGTCGGGCTTGTAGATAATGCCGCATCCACCCAGGGCAAGGCTGAGAACAAACAGGACCGAGAGACGGTTGAAGACATGCATGAAACAGACGTCCGGGAGGTGAAACGGGGATGATACACTGCTTAACCGTCGTCTCGGGGATGCCTTTTTGGATTCGGAACGTAAAGAATTGCGCCGTGCCGGTCTCAAGGTCACGCATCCGCGGGTGCAGATACTTGCTATTCTTGCTGCGGGCCGGGCTCAGCACATGAGTGCCGAGGAAATTTACCGAGTACTGCTTGCAAGTAACGAAGAGGTCGGCTTGGCTACCGTGTATCGGGTGTTGACCCAATTCGAATTGGCTGGAATCGTGTCCAAGCATCACTTTGAGAGTGGTCAGGCGGTATTCGAGTTAAACCGGGGCCGTCACCACGATCATATGATTGATGTGGACACCGGCAAGGTCATCGAGTTCACCAGTGAGGAAATAGAGGGGCTACAGCGGCGTATTGCTACCCAGTACGGCTACGCTCTTGAGGATCACAGTCTGGTCCTGTATGTGCGGCAAAAATCGGCAGGCGCATCGCGTAACTAAAGACCTCGCGCTGCGGAGAAGAATGAAAAACCGCGGACAGATTATTCCTTGCACTGTCCGCGGAACCCGGTTCCCCACCACCGAGCGGGAGCTGCCAGCAACATCCCGGCGTTTGGCAGCTGTGGATCGTCCTAGATCCAGAATCAGCGGTATAACCCGCCGTCTGTGTGAGGCAACCAGCCCCCAGCCAGTCCTCACTGGGTCACAACTTCCTGTTGCGACACCCCCCGAACATGACTGTACGATAAATGGCCAGGAAGGTTGAGACAATTGGAAAAATTCCTATATAAAATCAGATAAATCTAATTTAGTTATAAAGTGGGATGACCCCGTATTTTTTGAGGCCTATTTACTCGTCACTTAGGGATTTTTGCAGTAACACGTGAATTTGCAAACCATCCTGATGGTTGCGCAGGTGCATGGTGCCCCCCAAAGCCAGCACGCGGTCACGCATTCCTGTCAGACCTCGCCCTTGGTCACGCTTAGAGCTAGGAGCCAGTCCAATGCCATTGTCAATCACCTTGACCAA
>CAJXGK010000299.1 GCA_913053815.1 uncultured Rhodanobacteraceae bacterium | reverse complement strand
TAGCGAAAATTATCCACGCCAAACCGTCCCTGCACAAAACGATTCAACCCGCGTGAAGCCCTACACTAGCTGGGATCACCACCGTATCCACTCAACTACGTGCCGCCAGCATATGCTCAACCTGCTCGGCTGCGGTCGGTAAATCGGCACTTAATACCTCGGGGTCAGATGTCGTGACCACGACCACATCCTCAATACGGATACCGATTCCACGATAGGCCGCGGGGACCGTAATATCGTCCGGAGGTATATAAATACCGGGTTCAACAGCAAGGACCATGCCTGTTTCCAGCACCCGCGGTTGCCCATCGATACGATAGTCACCTGCATCATGCACATCCAGGCCCAGCCAATGGCCGGTCTTATGCATGAAATAGCGTTGGTACGCCTCACTTTCCAAGGCGGCACGTGAATCTCCTTGTAGCAAACCCAGGGCACATAGTCCTTCGGTAATGACCCGCGCTGCAGCGCCATGCACAGAATCCCAGTCCTTGCCGGGGCGTACCATGTTGATGGCTTCGGTCTGAGCGGCCTGCACAATGTCATACAATTCACGTTGCACCCCGGTGAAATGACCGTCTACCGGGATGGTTCGGGCGATATCGGATGCGTAGTAGTGCCATTCGGCCCCGGCATCAATCAACAGTAGATCGCCACGCACAAGCCTCGCATGATTGTCCACATAGTGAAGAATGCAGGCATTCTTGCCGGTTGCCACGGTGGGTGGGTAACAAGGCACGGCATCCGCCGCACGCATGGAGCGCAACAGTTCTGCTTCCACGGCATATTCGAAACGCCCCGGTTGAGCCACGGCATAGGCAGCCCGATGCGCTGCCACGGCAAGCTGTGCCGCACGTCGTAACAATTTGAGTTCACTGCGTGACTTGAACAGCCGTAGTTCATCGAGTAGATATCCGAGTGACATCAGTTCCCGTGGCACCACCCCACCACCTCGCGCATCGTGCAGACGTCGCATCCAGGTAAGCAGGTGCGCATCAAACTCCGGCTCGCGACCGAAATGGCAATACAGCCTTTCACGGCCTTCCAGCAAGCCGGGCAGGATATCGTCAATATCATCAATCGGAAACGCATCGTTAAGTCCAAATTCGGTCACGGCTCTTGCGGTACCAACCCGTTCGCCACGCCAAGGTTCATCCGGTTGCTCGCGTTCCCGGCAAAACAATACACATTCTGCCTGTGGTCGCCCCGGCAGCAAGGCCAGCACCGCCTCGGATTCTGGAAATCCGCTCAGATAATGAAAATCAGAGTCCTGTCGATAGGGCCATGGGGCATCCGAATTTCGCAATCGCTGAGGTGCCGCAGCCAGGACGATCGCAGCATTTTTACCCGCCATACGCATCAACTCGAGACGACGTTGGCTGAATTCTTCGATACCTATCATTGCGGATATTTCGCCAGACTGCTATGGCAAAGTAAGGTCCCCACCCGAATAAACTCAACCAGTTCGGTCCAGGCCGATTCATCCTCTTCCTCATCTTCACCCAAGCCGGGGGGCGCTGCAGCAATTGCGGCAAAACTTACCAGCACCTCGTCTACTTCCTCTGCCAAGGGCTGCTCAGGGTCTCCCAAGCCAAATCCACCCAAGAAGCCACGGCACCATAACGTCATCAACTCTACCCGGTTCCATAACAGCACCTCACTGTCGGCAAACCAGGGTACGAAATCGAAATCATCACTGTACAAAGATTTTTGCGCCTGCCGAGCCACTGCGACGACCATGGCATGTATCTGATCGGCACAGTCCTGCGGGGGTTCCCCAATCAATTCGATCGGCCAACCGGTATCCGTCCACGCAATGCCCGAGGCCAGATATCCACATATCGCCCCGTGCATTGCGCTCGGACTTCCTTGCCAGCTCAACGCACTCAATGCCCTTTCCAGATCAGAAAAAGTCTGTACCTGTACCATTTACGCCTCGCCAGTCATGAATTCATTTTTCTCTATCTCGCCACACTGTGCTCTACGCGGACGGTTCCCATCGAACCGCCGACAGGAGCTGGAGTGAGGTTCCGTCTCACCGCAGAGTTACCGAATACGATGAGCCCAGCTAAACGCTGTAGGTTATCCGCAGCACCCACAATATCAGCCAGGGTCTTACCTTCCCATGGCGATCAATCACTATCTGCCCGATCGTGCTCGCCATGAGTGCGGCGGTAACGATAGCGCTATTCAACAGGCCGTTAATACCGATCAAATCGGCCACCATGAAGAAGGTATTCTTGGGTATATCACCAATCTGTTGCAACCCGGGCAACTATAGGTGCTGCCTCTTAGCACAGAGCATTACTACATGGCAGTTAGCTCTTATAACTATTATCGAGCGCAAACGCACCGCAGCCGTCAATATCTCAGCCATGCAACTTGGACGGGGCCATCTTACCAAGTGTTTTTCGATAGGCTTGCCGAACAGTGCATCGCCTCAGATCAAGTAGAAATCGAGTTGACCGATAGGAGGCTGCGAACCGGGCCCAAACGGGCTCTGACCATCCATGAAATCAGGACCGTTGGCGCTACCCTGGCGATTGAAGGGCAGCCCGAATATCCCCACATAAAGGGCCGTGATGAGGTACAGGGCTATCCGCTCTGCAAGCCGATGATGACCGCCGTATGACCCACTTTTTGCAACAGCCCATTGACCTACAGGCCGGCCCTGCCTAAAGTCGGATTCATGAACAACCCTGATGCAATCCGTACCGAATTGGAAAAGCTGCATACGCTGGCGGAACAATTGATCGAGCCTCTGCGTCGCATCCATGTCGAAAATCAAAGCCTGCGGCATAGTCAGGAGCAGCTTGCCGGTGAACGTGCCAGACTGATCGCCCGCAATGAAATGGCACGAACCCGTGTTGAAGCCATGATCCAGCGACTCAAAGCACTAGAACACCCGAAACCGTCATCATGAATGCCCCGCCCACCCAGCCCGCTCCCCTACACTTGCTAGACCGTGAATTCATGGTGAGTTGCACCGAGGACGAACGTGAAGGACTGTTGGCAGCCGCCTCCCTATTGAATACCAAGATGCGGGAACTGCGCACTGAATCACGTACCCTTAGCTTCGATCGTATCGCGGTATTAGCGGCGCTTAATCTGACCCACGAATTGCTGCAGATGCGCAGTCGTATGACTTCTCGTGACCAGGAAATTCTGCAGAGTCTCGGCCTTCTTCGTAATAGGCTTGAAGTT
>CAJXGK010000298.1 GCA_913053815.1 uncultured Rhodanobacteraceae bacterium | reverse complement strand
AGCCCATACCGTAGTTGAGTTATCAATCATTTACCGTTCAGTGTGCTTACGAGTTAACACAAATCCAGCACAGTCTTTTTGCCTGCTGAAAGATCTCAATGGCTACATGAATTGTAGTCGTCATGCACAGCCAATTACTCAAAATATCGGTAAGTGCAGTCATCTGATTTTTCTGTAGTGCATACTGCGCCACTCAGGAACAAACTCGCCATCAGGGATGTCGTAGCCCGTCACACACAAGGTGAAACCAATGTCTCATGGTGTTTTGGCAGGTCAACGCGCACTGGTCACGGGCGCAAATTCCGGTATTGGCGAAGGGGTAGCGATTGCACTCGGCGAGGCTGGCGCAAAAGTGGTAGTGAACTACATCAGCGGCGAGGAACGTGCAAACAAAGTAGTGGAGGCCATTAAATCGAACGGCAGCGACGCGATGGCAATCCTTGCCGACGTGAGCAAGGAAGATCAAGTGCAGGCGATGTTCAAACAAATGATCGATGCCTGGGGCAGTATTGATATCCTGGTCGCAAACGCCGGTGTTCAACGTGACGCGGATTTCACCGAAATGACACTGGAACAGTGGCAATTCGTTATCGACGTAAACTTGACTGGCCAATTTTTGTGTTGTCGTGAGGCAGCGCGCGAATTCATCCGCCGCGGCATTGACCCGGCGTTATCTTGCTCTGCTGGCAAAATCATCTGTATGTCATCAGTACATGAGGTGATCCCCTGGGCAGGCCATGTCAATTACGCCACCTCCAAAGGCGGTGTGAACATGATGATGCAAAGCATCGCACAGGAAATGGCTGTAAAGAAGATTCGCGTCAACAGCATTTCGCCAGGAGCCATTGCTACACCCATCAACACGAGCGCGTGGAATACGCCGAAAGCGGAAGCCGAACTGCTTAAGCTGATCCCCTACCAACGCATTGGCAAGCCCGAAGACATCGCCCGCGCTGCTGTCTGGCTGGCCTCGGATGACTCCGACTACATCACCGGAACCAGTATATTTGTAGACGGTGGCATGACTCTGTACCCCGGTTTCCGGGAAGGTGGATGATCCGCTTCGGGCGTGCGATCTGCGGCGATCTTGCGCAGGCTGAACGCCGCGAGTGGTGGCTGTCTAACGGACTGGGTGGCTATGCGGCTGGCACCGTTGCTGGCTCACTCACACGCCGCTATCACGGCTTGCTAATCACCCCCCTTAACAACGCGCTGGATCGCCAGCTGTTATTTACCAGGGCCGAACCTGCCCTGGAGATCGATGGCCAGCACTATCCCTTAAGTTGCAATCACTGGCAGTCAGGTACCATTGCGCCACGCGGCCATGATCATATCGAATCTTTCCGGCTTGACGGCCAGTTACCCGTTTGGGTTTATGCCGTCGGGGGCGTACGTCTGGAACAGCGCATCTTCATGGAACAAGGAGAAGCAACGGTATGGGTCGCTTTTCGATTAATGGATGCGGTTAACCAGCGTGACCATCACAGTCAAATGTCCAGTGGTGGTATCACCCCTGATACACAGATACTGGATAAACGCTCACTGCAGGTAAGCTATGCCGACACCTCCAGGCTACACATCCAGCTCGACTCCGGTGAACTACAGGTCGAACACAACTGGATAAATGACTTGCTGTTGCCGCACGAACGTGAACGTGGCCTGCCGGACCGAGACAATCATCTGGCGATTGCCGAGGCCAGATTGACGTTGAACGACAATAGCTGGCATGGGCTGCGTGCCGGGCTACACCCCTGTCTTTCACCCGACCCGGCAGCCGCACTGCAGCACGAGCAGCGACTCCAGTCTGATTATCTGGCCAGGGCACACGCAACGATCAAATCAGTAACGCCGGACTGGATAGAACCACTCATCGCCACCACTGAACGTTTTCTGTTCCGCCGGCCGCTCAAAGAGGGTGGATTCGGCGAGTCGATTATCGCCGGCTATCCCTGGTTTGGGGACTGGGGTCGCGACACCATGATCGCCCTGCCCGGCCTGACGCTGAGTACCGGCCAACTCCCACTTGCCCGACGCATACTTGAAACCTGGGCTGACTATGTGGATCAGGGCATGATCCCGAACCGCTTCCCGGAATCAGCCGCATCCACCACCCCCGAATACAACAGCGTAGATGCCTCACTCTGGTACATTCTCGCCTGGCACGCCTATAGGGAGGCAGGCGGTGAAGAGACCGCACTGCGCAACGTACTACCGGTACTTGAACAGATCATCAGCGCCTATCACCACGGTACCCGCTACCAGATCCATCTGGACGAGAACAGTGGCCTGTTGCATACCGGTGAACCGGGCACCCAACTGACCTGGATGGACGCACGGGTCAATGGCATCGCCATGACGCCACGTATCGGCAAGCCGGTAGAAGTTAATGCCCTGTGGTACAACGCCCTGTGTGCGATGCAGGTCTTCTGTGAACAACTGGGCCGTAACGGCAACAACTATGCAGCCCTGGCGGAACATGCCCGGCTTGGTTTCCAACAATATTTACGCCCTGACGGGGGACTATACGATGTGCTCGATACGCCAGAGGGTAACGATGCCAGCATTCGCCCGAATCAGATTTTTGCACTCAGCCTGCCTTGGCCATTGCTCGATAAAGATGCCGCAAACACAGTACTAAGCGAAGTGCATAAGCATCTGTATACCTCCTATGGACTCAGATCGCTGACCCCACAAGACCCGGCCTATCGCGGCATTTATCAGGGCGGCGTTGTGGAACGTGACGCTGCTTATCACAATGGCCCGGTATGGGGTTGGCTGCTTGGCCATCACGCCATGGCACATTTCCGCCTGCATCATGATGCACCAGCAGCGCTCGCACTGCTCGAACCGATGGGTGATCACCTGTTTGATGCCGGGCTCGGCAGCATCAGCGAGATTTTCGATGGCGATCCACCACACCAGCCACGCGGCGCCCCGTCACAGGCCTGGTCCGTTGCTACGGTGCTGGAAGCCTGGCGGTTGATCCAGGATCAAGCCATCCAAAAGCAGGTCGGTTCGCATGCAACATAGCGCAATGATAGCAATCCACGCCAACAGTCCTCCCCGGGTAACTGCAAGATAAAACAATCACAGGCAACAACCATGAAAAACAGCTCAAATTCCAAATCCAGTCCTGGCGCTGAACGCCAACGTCTAAACGACGGCCAGGACTGGAAACAATGGGGACCCTATCTAGCCGAACGCGCCTGGGGCA
>CAJXGK010000297.1 GCA_913053815.1 uncultured Rhodanobacteraceae bacterium | reverse complement strand
CCGTTCGTCCTGAGCTTGTCGAAGGAAGCCCTTCGACTCGCTCAGGACTTCACCACGAACGTGGAAATTCACAAGTGTTCTGGTATTTGGAACGCCTGTTTAGCGTCTTTTCAGACGCCAGATGGATAACTGCTCAAATATTATAATCCACTTCTAAAAACGCGCTGGACGGCCCTTTTCATTTTCCGGGCAGCGGCTTGAGCCGCCGTTCCTTCTGGGTGGCTGTGATAAATCCATGTTTGGCATAGATGCTCTGAGCCTTGTCTGTACCCAGAAAAGCCAGGAAGCGCATCGCGTTATACGGGTTGCGCCCGGTTTTTAAGGCACCAATGGCGTAAGCGACTTTGTCACCCATGTTGTAAGGGGCCGGGATATCGATGCCTTCGATCTTGCGGCCGATTTGCCGTTGATAGATAATTTCCGTTGCCCACACCACGCCGACGTCGGTCTTGCCTTCCAGCAGGCGTATCGGTGTTTCACGATGGTGGCGTGAGGTGAACCAGGTCTTGCCCTTGATGGCCCAGCAACTCCTGCATTTTTTGCCGCCGGTCACTTTTTTGTAGATCCCCAGCATCTTGAGCATTTTGGAACCATAGAATTTGAAGATGCCCTCAGTCAAGGGATTGGGTAACGTCACCACAATGTCGTCACGGGCCAGATCTCTCGGTCCCTTGATGTGCTTGGGGTTGCCCTCCAGCACTTCCAGCGCCAGCTTGTTGTGGGTGTAGATCATGTAGTCGTTCATCAGGTTTTTAGCGTGCAACTTCTTGAGGTGATTGACGTTGACGCTGGCGAACAGATCAGGATTTCTGGCAATTTTTTGGCCAGCGATCTTACCCTGCTTTAGGATCTGCCCCTTAAGGATCTGGCCTGGGGGAATCGTTTCCACGAACACCGACTTGATGTCGGGATTGCGCTTCTGGAAGGCGCCGATCAGATCTTTCATCACCATGAACTGGTTACCCGCCAGGTACATGACCAGATCGGCGGTGTAGGAGTCGCCGACTCTGCCGTAGTCGATTTTGCCGTTAGCCTGAAAGGTGCGGTGATCATGCCCCATGCCAACGTCTTTGCTGGCTATTGCTGCATTACTCATGAACCCGCATACCGCAACCAGCATTGCCAGGGCCGTTGCGCGGCCTGTATTGATTATTTTTGACATATCCTTCCTCCTCTGTATTTAGACGAATTGCGTGTGATGCGGATAGTCTAAGGCACTGGAAGCGGCAGCAAAATCGTGGCTGACCCGATGACAGTCTGGGGTTGACCCCAGGTCATGCTTTGAGAAGAGGAACGAAAGTCAGGTTGAAGTGAGTAATTGTGATGCAGGCTGTTTATTCAAGATCGGCGATCAATGCCTGGCGCACCAGTTCCGCCGGGGTCCGGGCCTGCATCTTTGTCATCAGATTGGCGCGGTGCAGTTCAACGGTCTTGATACTGATCCCGAGTTCGGCCGCAATAACCTTGTTCTGGATTGAGTTTAGTACGTAGCGCATCACTTCCTGTTCACGCGGCGTCAGCTGATTAGCACAAGCCTTGATAGCGGCGACACGCTGCTGGTTCCGGCGGTTATCCTGATCATAGCTAATGCCATACTGCACTCGTTCCAGCATCAAGGCATCGTTGTATGGTTTTTCAATAAAGTCATAGGCGCCGGCTTTCATGGCGCGCACGGCCATAGCGACGTCAGCATGGCCGGTGACAATGATGACCGGCATCAGAATGTTGCGTTGCCTGAGTTTGGCGAACAGCTCCATACCGTTAATCTCCGGCATGCGGACATCGAGCAGAATGCAACCCGACATGCTTGCATCGATCCGGTCGAGAAATTTCAGACCGCTGTCGTAAACCTGCACCGGCAGGACGGCCGATTCAATCAGCCATTTGAGTGATTCCCGCGCCATGCTGTCATCATCAATAATATATACGGTGGATATTGTCATTGTTTTAGCTCTTCGTTGTTGCGGGCAGTTCAAATGCGAATTCAGCCCCTCCCTGGTTCCGCGCACAGGCACTGATATGACCCTGGTGAGATTCGATAATCGAACGGCAAATGGACAGGCCAAAGCCCATGCCTTCAGCCTTGGTGCTAAAGAAGGCATCGAAAATTTTGGGCAGGATGCCTTCAGGTATGCCTTGGCCATCGTCGATGACCGCAAGGCGGATCATGCCTGATGCTATAGTTTGCGTTTTAATGGTTAGCCGACGGTGTTGCTTATCCATATGATCCATAGCTTCGATACTGTTGCGTATAAAATTCAGAATAACCTGCTCTATTTGAATCAGGTTACCGTCGATGTTTTGAATACCCTGATCGAGATCAAAAACAAGTTCTATGTCATGGCGTCGAATTTCATGGCTGATCAGCGCGCTTACATTGCCTACGGCCTGGTTGAGGTCAACAGGGCTGTAACGTTCCTCACCCTTTTGTACAAATTGTCGAATGTGACGAATGATATCTGCGGCCATCGTTGCACCTTCAACCGCGCGCTCAAGACCCTGGATCAATTTGAGCGTGTTCGGCTGGGGATTTTTGAGTATGCGCAGGCAGCCATTGTTGTAATTAATGGTAGCGGTGAGCGGCTGATTCAATTCGTGCGCCAGGCTAGCGGCCATTTCACCCATGGTGCTCATACGGGATACACGTGCGAATTCAGTTTCGTGGCGGCGTTGCGCCTCGTATGCCATTTGCCGTTCCAACTCGTCAGCAATCCACTGCGCCATCACTTTGAGAAGCTCGTGATCCCACTGGCTTAGATGGGAATGGCGCATTTTGGCGCCCGCGAATTCAAGTGTGCAATGAATGCGACCTTCCAGCATAACGCCGACGCCGAGGTAACTGCGCCAACCCTGTTTGCAGCAGGAGGAATCCGCTGTGGCATAGTTGACGACATCGGGAATATCAAGCGGTTCGCTCGAATGTTCGACCAGGTAGGCTGCACAGCGCTGGTTGAGCGGGCCGTGGATTTCCGGCACCAGGGTCGGATCGCCGGCGGTGGTGCAGATCCGGTGTTCATCGCCTTCGATACTGGCCAGTACCGCAACATCCAGTTCAAAATATTTTCGGCCTGTTTCCAGTAGTTGTTGCAGGCGTTGTTCGTGGTTGAGATCCGGTGCGCTGGTAATTTTAACCAGCTTGCGCAGGGCCACGCGGCTTTTTCCCAGCGCCTGATTGGTCCGGCGTAAATCACGGGTGCGCTCCATGACCTGTTCTTCG
>CAJXGK010000296.1 GCA_913053815.1 uncultured Rhodanobacteraceae bacterium | reverse complement strand
CGGGTCAATCATGATATTCTGATGGCCCGGGTCGCTCGTTACATTAAAGACAAGCGGCTACTGAAAACTTCTGCGAGCCTTCTTAAATGCAGGCTTAATGCAACATGGCGTGGTGCATCCCCGCAAAGAAGGGACGCCGCAAGGCGGTCCGATCACCCCTCCTACAATGTTGCAAAACTCTCGATAATCCCGGAAACGGTCATTTCCAGGGCGCGGCTTCGACCTGTCTACGGCCAAGGATGGCGTGGTCGTGGGGCGGGTTCGCCCGCAGGTCACATGGTGAGCGAGTTGACGGGAGGTTTGGGTCATGGAGGACGCCAAGCGGAAGTCGAATCGGGTTCTGACGGTTGAGCGAGACTTCGAGTGGTCGCGGATCGAAGGGCAAGTGATGGCGGCAGCATACGAACATGTTTTGCCAACGCTTCGGGCTGGTCCAGGCGAATCGCTGGTCCAGCAGGCCAAGGCGGATTCGAGCGGCCGGGACAGGGAAACGGGTGGTCGGCAACGATACGAAACAGGAGCGTAGACAATGGCAGAGAATGAAACCGCACGGGCGGGCCTCTACGCACGCGTTTCGTCAGAGCAACAGGCCAAAGAGAACACCGTTGCCAGTCAGGTCGAAGCGCTTCGGCAACGAATCACCGAAGACGGGCTGATCTGCGAGCAAGAGCTGTGTTTCATCGACGACGGCTACAGCGGCGGAACCTTGGTGCGTCCAGCCCTGGAACGACTGCGTGATCTGGCGGCGGCTGGAGGCCTGGACTATGTATACGTCCATTCCCCGGACCGCTTGGCCCGCAAGTATGCCTACCAGGTCTTGTTGGTGGATGAGCTGCGACGATGTGGCGTGGAGTTGGTCTTTTTTAATCGACGAATCGGTACGTCGCCCGAAGATGACCTGCTGTTGCAGGTTCAAGGCATGGTCGCAGAATACGAGCGAGCCAAGATTCTGGAGCGAAGCCGTCGCGGCAAGCGACACGCAGCACGTCGTGGACAGGTCAATGTTCTCAGTGGAGCGCCCTATGGCTATCGTTATGTGAGCAAGCACGATGGCGATGGGGAGGCCGGCTATCAAGTCGTGTTCGAGGAGGCTCGCGTAGTGAAGCAGATCTTTGAATGGGTGGCCGTGGATCGACAAAGCATTGGTGAGGTATGCCGACGATTGAAACGCGAGCAAAAAGTAAGTGCTCGGTCATCTGCACTGGCGATGATTTTCCAGCCGTGGCGGACGCTAGGGGTTAGGCTTGGCTTGGGCTGATTGGGTTTTGGCTTAGCTGAGCTGCTCGGCCTTCCATGTGGCTGGGAGGAGGCGGTTGGGGTTTTCGCCTCGCGGCAGGCGGTCGATGACATCTTTGAAATAGGCGAACGGATCCAGGCCGTTGGCTTTGCAGGTGCCGACGAGCGAGTAGATCACCGCCGCCCGGTGGCCGCCGGCTACGCTGCCCGCGAAGGTCCAGTTGTTCCGGCCGACAATCGCGTGGCGCATGGCTAACTCCGACCGGTTGTTGTGCAGGGCTAAAGTCGGATCATTCAGGAAGACCACCAGCGTTTCCCACTGATTGCGCATATAGGTAACGGCTTTGCCCACCGAGCTCCGCGGCAGCACGGTCAGCGACCACTCGTCCACGCAGTCGCGGACGCTCTGAATCAGCCTCGCGGATTCCGATTGGCGAAGCGCCAGATGCTCGGCATCGCCGAAGATCTCGGATGCGGATGCACTCTTCTCCCGCGCTTCCTGGGCTTTGCGTTCGATGGCGAACAAGTCCTGGATCAACTTGAGCATCAATCCACAACGTTTGCGATCATCGGCCCGCGCATCGTAGTACTTCCGGCGGGCATGCGACCAGCAACCCGCGCGAATCAATGAGGCTGTCTCGACGATTTCGTTGTAACTGGCGTGACCATCCGTCAGCAGGGTGCCCGAAAAACCCTGCAAGAATCGGCTCGGACCAGCCCGCGACTGCGACGTGGTGAAGTCGTAAAGCACCAAGCGAGATGACTCGCAAAGATACGTCCACAGATAGCCCTTGGCTGTCTGCTTTTTCTCCGACTTTAGCAGATACGGCACCTCCGTGGCGTCTGACTGAATCTGCGGGCCGCCAAGCAACTGCGATTTCAGGCCCGTGTAGATCGGCATCAGCAGATCGGCCATCCGTCCGACCCAGTCGCACATGGTCGATACGCCGATGTCCACGCCGTGACGTCGGAGCATGCCCTGCAACCGATTCAGCGGCGCATGATCCGCATACTTGCTGGTCAGCACATGGGCCAGAAGACCGGGCACTGGTGCCCCCGGCACTGGTGCCCCCGGCCCGGGCAAACCCTTGTCAATCGGACGCGGAGGCATGGGGGCGATGTACACGCCTTCCTCACATTGACGGCAGGCGTACTTCGGACGAATGTGGCGGCGTTTGAACAGGCTGCCCGGATGATAGTCGAGTTCCTCGGTAACCTCTTCGCCGATTTTGTGCATCGCGTCACCGCAGCAAGGGCAATCCGAATCCTCCAGCGGATATTCCACGTCCTCTGTTGGAAGATTGTCGGGCAACGGCCTTCGACCATGGCCCTTCTGGCGCGTGTAGGTGATCTCTTCGGTCTCTTCCCGGCCTTCATGCTCGAATGGCACTGCCGTCGTTTTTTGGGCTTATCGGCGCGAGGATTTCACGGGCGCGCGCAAAGATTGTTAGCGATCTCGGTCGTGCGTGCGCAATTTGCTCCGGCACACCGGATGGTTATGATGTTCTCGGCCCTCCGTGGCCGATGTCTTACATAGCCCTCCTTGGCTCAGTCTCCAGACAAAGCCAGGGAGGGTTGTATTATGACAAATGTAGACGCGGAGCGAATGAATCGCAAGAGTCGATTTGACGCGGTGGCCGCCACGTTTCTTCGGGGTGACGGCTTGCCTTTCGCTGATGTTCTGAATGCTGAGTCGATCGAACACGCCTTCATCGCAGAAGACGGACTGTTTGCACAAGACGACATCTTCTCCACCGACATTACCCTCTGGGCCTTTCTTACCCAGACCCTGCGCGATGGCAAGGGAGCCTCATGCACATCGGCAGTAGCCGAGATCACGACGTACATGCTGCAAACCGGTCGGCAACCTCCGGCCGGGGACACCGGGGATTACTGTCGGGCGAGGGCCAAGTTGAGCCTGTCGGCATTGCGACACCTTGTAGTAGAGTCGGCTGCGCAACTGGAACACAAGGCTGACGCATGTTG
>CAJXGK010000295.1 GCA_913053815.1 uncultured Rhodanobacteraceae bacterium | reverse complement strand
ACGAAAATAGCGCCCGACATATGGTTACCTACACCGTGGCCTTTGGTTTAAACGGGAATCTGAAACCGGACCAGCTACCCGGTCAGGTAAATTTCAGCGGTTGGGGAGTGCAGCCTTCTTCCAACTCGCCATCGACCATCGATGATATGCGTCACGCCGCGTTCAACGGCCGTGGCAAGTACCTCAGTGCAAAAAATCCCGACGATCTTATCACCTCTCTAGGTACCTTCATTGCGGATATTGATGCACGTACTGGCACAGCAGCCGCAGTAAGTTTCAATTCGACAAGTCTGCAGTCCGGGACACGTATTTTCCAGGCGGAATTCGACCCGGAACGCTGGGCCGGTGACCTGCTCGCCAGGTCCATTACCATTAATACGGTTACTAAAGTCGCCACAATCAGCGGCGTCGACTGGCGGGCATCGGGCGATATCGACAACAGGACACCTGCATCACGACAGCTGATTACCTACGATAGCGTTGGTGCAAAAAGTGGTATCAACTTTGACTGGGCTTCACTGAACAACGCCCAGAAGAATGATTTACGCACAGACAGTGGTGGTCTCAATGACACTGAAGCCAGTGGCATGGCCCGCCTGGGTTACATACGCGGTGACCGCAATTGTGAAATTAATAGTACAGGAGGCGCCTGTCTCTATCCGGCTAGCGGCACGGATGTAGATGGCCTGACGTACAGCAGCACGACCCTGCGCAAGCGCGACAGTGCACTGGGCGACATTGTGCACTCGAGTCCGTTCTATGTCGGACCGCCGGGAACACCTTATCCGGACAATATAGAACCCAGCGCCCCCTATTCAGTATTCGCGATAGCCAACAAAACACGCTCCGGCATGACCTATGTCGGCGCCAACGATGGTATGCTGCATGCGTTCGATGAAACCGGCAAGGAGGTGTTCGCATACATTCCTGAATCACTGTTCACTACTGTAGCTAAAGAAGGTCTGCACTATCTCAGTGATCCGGGCTATATTCACAACTACTATGTTGATCTGTCACCAACAGTACAGGATGCCTACATCAATGTAGGGGGTGGTAGCCCGGAGTGGAGCAGCATACTGGTTGGTGCACTGCGTGGCGGTGGCAAGGGGCTATTTGCCATCAATGTAACAGATCCGGCAGCGCTGATAAGCGGTGCTGCCGGCAAGGTGTTATGGGAATTTACCGATAACGATCTTGGCTATACTTTCAGTGACATCCGCATTGGCAAGATGAACAATGGCAAATGGGCGGCTATTTTTGGCAATGGCTACAATAACGATCCTAACGGCGATGGCCGCGCCAAACTCTTTATTCTCCCGCTGGATGGAACATCACCTACTATTGTCGACACCGCGGTCGGTAGCATCACCAGCTCGGACTGCAGTAACGCGGGCAGCGACTGCAACGGTCTGAGTACGCCGAAACTGGTGGACCTGAACGGCGATGGAGCAATTGACCGTATCTATGCTGGAGATCTATTCGGTAACCTGTGGGCATTTGATGTCTCGAGTACGATCGCCACAAGCTGGGCACCTGCGTATAGCGGTAAGCCCCTGTTCCGAGCCTGCGCAACCACGCCTTGCACCAGCAGTAACCGGCAACCGATCATGGTGGAACCCGATGTTACATTTCACCCGACCCAGGCTTCAAATGCCACTGCACCAAACCTGCTGGTATTTTTCGGTACCGGCCAGTACCTGACACAGCAGGATAATGCCAACAAGGCACAACAGTCGTTCTACGGCATTTGGGACTCGGGCACCGAAAAACTGGATCGTGACACATTGGTATCGCAGACCATTACCACTACCCTCGATGCCGGTCTGGGCAATGTCCGAACCATCACTGAGAACCCGGTTCCATACTCCAGCAGCGTGAAGGGCTGGCTAATTGACTTTCCAACAGTCAGCGGCCTGCCCGGTGGGGCACTCAGTGGGGAACGCTCGGTTACCAACCCGTTGGCCTTTGGATCGATTGTATTCTTTAATACTGTGATACCCATGTCTTCGAGCAGCGATATGTGTAGTGTGGGTGGCGCGGGCTGGTTGATGGCTGTCGACCTTAAGACAGGCGGTCAACCACCGTTCGTTCCGATTGACGTTGACAACAATGGTGTTTTCGACGCGAATGACAAACTCGGCAGTGCAATCGTCGTGGGAACCCAAACGGGCGGCGGCGGCGTGCCTTCAGAAAGTCGCTTCATCTCCAATAAGCGGGTGACGGCAGACTCTTCCGGCGCCCTTCAGATTGACAACGTGCAGACAGGGCTGCCAAAGTTCCCCGCACGCATGTCATGGAGTGAGCTCGATGCGCCTTAGTCTGGACGTAAGACTGCTATCATACAGTTCGATAACGTGAATTTGAGGAAGACCAATATGAAAATGCGCAGCTTGTTTTTAACATCGTTTCTGATATTGGGCCTATTAGCAGGAATCGGCCAGGTCTCGGCTGATCAGAAAAGGACATTCAGCTTTTTTGGCGAAGTTGATTCGTTTGACCCGAACCATCTCACGGTGGTCGTTGACGACCAGGTCTTTCGGATCAGGGATGGCGCACGTGTGTACAAGAAGCGTGGAGAGAAAGGTCAGTTGTCCGATATCAGGTCTGGCGTAAAAATCGGCTTTTATCTGGGTAATAGAATGAGCCGGGGGCAAGAGACCTTTATTGATGCGATATGGGTGCTGCCTGCAAACTGGAAAGCCGAGCGCGGCTATGCCGATAATTCCGAAGATTGAGTAAAAGGGTGCAGACAATGCCAAGAAATGTACAACGCGGATTTACCTTGACGGAATTGATGATAGTGGTTGCCATCATCGGCATACTGGCCGCTTTCGCTTACCCGACCTATACCAGTTACATGCAACAGGTTCATCGGGCGGATTGTGGAACCGCCCTGCTACAATTGGCAAGTGCGATGGAGCAGGATTTTTCCAGGAATAGTAATCAGTACCGGGATATACTCACTACCGTTCCCCCGCTCTTTGCGCCGAACACCTGTCCGATCGACGGGGGCGGCGTAGCCACCTATACCCTTACCGTAACTCTACCTGCCGCGCCCTTGCCCCAATCCAGTTACACGCTGACAGCAACTGCAAATCTCTCCGGTCCACAATTTAGTGACCCATGCGGCAATCTCACGCTGACAAACCTGTTGCAAAAAGGTCAGAGTGGGGTGGGCAAGACGGTAGCCGAGTGCTGGCGATAACGACCGCCAGGACTATGGCCGGGGCCGTAACTGACGTGGCAG
>CAJXGK010000294.1 GCA_913053815.1 uncultured Rhodanobacteraceae bacterium | reverse complement strand
ATGACGGCCATTGCCGCGGGCATCGCCATGGCTCCCATTGCAATCTGGCCACCTCCTGCAACGGAGCAATTCAAGGAAATTGCCACGGGCATTATTGGTGGGCTTATCACTTCGACCATGATGACCTTAATCGCTATTCCTGTTGCTTATTCGTTAATGGATGATTTTGTTACGTTGGTAAGACGTTTTTACATGGATGAAAAGTGGCTCCCATGGAAGCAGTCGATATGACTTCTGGAGCGGTTCCGATCTTCAGTTTCAAGGACGAAATAAAGGTCTTTCTTGGTGCTGGTTTACTTAAGGATACGATGATGAAATTCCTTTCTCAAAAGAACAGTCGGTTTATGACCTCACTGGTTTTCATGGTAGTAGCAGGTTTCTTTATGAGCTCTGCTTACGCTAGCGCACCTGGGCTGGTCAAAGTGACTTCCCACAACAGTTTTGGAGCGACGGTAAGCAAACTGGAGAGCGCGGTAAGCCAGAATGGCTTGGTTATCCTCAAGAAGTTCAATCTACAGAATATGCTGAATATGGTGGGCGTGCATGCCCAGAAGGGCATGACGTTTGAGATATTCCACCCACGATTTGGAAAAACTATCTATAGCAACAACCCAGTCGGATTCCTGGCTGTGCCGTTGCGTGTGCTGGTGCTGCAACAAGGAAGTAGCGTAAACATTTATTACCAAAAACCGTCGGTCGTGCTGAACCCATTTGGTCTGTCTTCGCTGGCCAACCAGCTCGATCCGCTTATCGCAAATATCGTTAACGAGACAGCGAAGTAAACGATCCAAACGATCTGCCGGAGATTGGGATCTGGCTCGACCTCCGGTGCGGACTATATTGACATTTTTCAACATAGAACCGGCCCGCTAGGAGCTTGTCGGACTTGGGGGGTCGTAGCGAGGCGGATGAAAAATGGAGGACCATTTTTTGATCTTTTGAGGCGAATAGTGGTTCTATTTAACGATAAAGAGCGAAAAGATGGCCCGGTTTTCCCCCGCCATAGTAGATTTTTCCCAAGTTCGATAGGCTCTTAGGCTCAGCATTTACCGCGATGTGTACTGGTACCCAGACGTTGGAGTAAGGATGCAAGCCGTATGGTCAGGTTTTTTGCAGGGGGCCGTCTTGTCGACAGGTTGCATCGCTGCATGAGTTCAAACACCTCCAGCTCCGGGTTGATGATAACCAAGCGTCGCTTCTGGTACCGGTTGGGCCCTCTGGGGTGTGCCTTGTTATCCGGTGTAGCCGGACTGCTGTACCAGGTGCTGTGGAACCGCCAGCTTCTGCTGTTGTTCGGTTCGACCAGTGCCGCAGCGGCATCCGTAGTCGCGGCGTTCATGGCCGGAATGAGCATCGGCGCCTGGGCCATATCCCAGGTCAGGCGCTACGGGTCACCAATGCGGCTTTATGCCGTTTTAGAACTGGGCATTGCCGTCTACGCACTGGCTTTCCACCCATTGTTGTCCGATCTGCAGGCGGTGTATCCGGCCTTGTGGGAGGCCGCGCTCGGCCATCCGGGGCTGTTGAATCTCATGCGCTTGGGCCTTGGCTTCATCATGTTGGTGCTGCCGACTACGGCCATGGGGGCAACCGTGCCGCTGTTGGTAGAAGCGATGCACCGCGAGTTGCGCTATTCCGCGGTCTCAGTTGCTTGGATCTACGGAATCAATGCCGGAGGTGGCGCGGCAGGTGCGGCGCTGGCCGGTTTTCTGTTGCTTCCAGCGCTTGGCATTGCACACACCTTGCTGATCGGGGTCGTGTTCAGCGTTACGGCGGCTGCAATCGGAGTACTGTCGGCCCGCCGTCCATACCAACCCCTACGCTCAACCAGTCCGGGATCGGATCGGCTAAGCAACGTGGCAACCGTGGTCGGTCGTCGTTCCAGCCGGCGGGTGTTTATCGCACTGTTGATCGGAACGGGGTTTGCAAGTCTGGGCTATGAGGTGTTGTGGACAAGAATGCTTGTCCTGGTAACCGGATCTTCGACCTATGCTTTTTCGCTGATGCTGGCCTTGTATGTGGCCGGCCTCGCCATTGGGAGTTTGTGGCTAGCCAGAAAAATTGGCAAGCTGCGGGTACCGGCAGACGTGTTCAGTCATCTGCAAATTGGCGTCGGAATCTTGGTGGTGACGGGTCTGTGGCTATTCGGGCGATTTCCTGACTGGCAGTTGGGCCTTTATCAGACGTGGGGAACCGGTTTCAATACGACGCTGATGATCGATGCGGTGCTTGCCGCCGTGATCATTGTTCCCCCTACGATTCTTCTGGGCGCGTCATTTCCGATCGCGGCCAGGATTCTTCACACCGGAGCGGACCACTCGGCCGGGACATCGATCACCCTTGCCGCATTGACTTTTGGAAATGTTGCCGGCGCTTTGGCGGCGGGTACCTTTCTAGTGCCTTGGCTGGGTTTGCAAGGTGCCGTGCTTGCCTTAGTCACCATTACCGTCGTTTGCGGATTTCTGGTGGTGTTCACCTCGTTCGGATCGAAGGTGGGTCGTCGTTTGACCACCGTCGCAGGTATCGCGGTGATGGTGGTTGGGATCCCGGTCGTGCCGGACTGGAACCCACTGCTCCTTACCAGTGGGGTGTACGAGCGCGCGCCCGTCTATCTCGGGTTACTGGGTAATAGTGTCGCACTAGGGAACTTGCTCAAAACGTATCACCTTCGTTACTTCGGCCAGGGCAACCAGGCTGTAGTCTCGGTCATTCAGTTCCCTACACTAAAGAAAAGGCCTCATCTGGCCCTGTCCATTGACGGCAAGGTTGATGCTTCGACTGGCAAGGATATGAGCACGCAAATTCTGTCCGCGCATCTGGGTATGTTTCTAAGGCGCAATATTCAGGATGTACTGGTGATTGGCCTGGCCAGTGGTGTCACGGTAGGTTCTGTGGAGCAATGGCCGGGTGTCCGCGATATTACAGTTGCTGAAATATCGCCTGCGGTCGTACGCGCCGAGCGTCAGTTCGCACCCTACAATCATCAGGCCATGCAAGATCGGCGAGTTCACCTGGTTGTTGACGACGGGCGCCATTATCTGACCGTGACCCGACATCGCTTCCAGTTGGTCATATCCGAACCGTCCAATCCCTGGTTGAGTGGCCCGGCGCGATTATTCACGCGGGAGTTCTTCCAACAGGTTCGGGAACATCTTGCACCACGCGGCGTTTACGTACAGTGGCTCCCGCTGTACGGCTTGTCCACCCAATTACTGAAGGCCGAAGTACGAACGTTCCTGTCGATCTTTCCCCATGTTGCGATGTTGCGTGTATCGGCTG
>CAJXGK010000293.1 GCA_913053815.1 uncultured Rhodanobacteraceae bacterium | reverse complement strand
GCTGACTACCGACAGAAAGGTTGATTTGCCGGCATTGGGAAAGCCGAGTAGGCCCACATCCGCCAACAGTTTCAGCTCAAAATAGAGTTCCCGATCATCCCCAGGCAGGCCTGGGGTAGCCCGGCGGGGAGCTCGATTGACCGAACTCTTGAAATTTATGTTACCTCGGCCGCCCCGACCACCTTGGGCCACTTTCAAGCGCTGCCCATGGTCGACGAGATCGCCAATCAGCTCACGCGTATCCTGGTTGATAACCATGGTTCCCATAGGCACCCGGATAACGCGGTCCTCACCGGAACGGCCCGACATCTGCTTGCCCCTGCCGTCCTGGCCACGTTGTGCGCGAAAGATGCGCTGATGACGAAAGTCCACCAGCGTGTTGAGATTTTCGTCAGCCTCCAGCCAGATCGACCCCCCCGCTCCGCCATCACCGCCGTCAGGTCCCCCAAAGGGAATGAATTTCTCACGACGAAAACTCACGCAGCCATGGCCGCCATCCCCGGCTTGTACACGTATTGTGGCTTCATCAACAAATTTCATAGATGACTTTCAGTACTGCGGTAGAGTATCTGCCGGACATTCTAATGCCAAGCCATGAAAAACCCCGCACCAGGCGGGGTTGTTCTGTGTACTGCCGAACCCGTATCAGGCATTGGGGACAACGTTAATGGTCCGTCGCCGTTTGGGGCCTTTGATGGTAAATTCGATCGTTCCTTCCGTCAGCGCGAACAGGGTATGGTCACGACCACAGCCGACTCCTGTACCGGGATGGAACTGGGTACCGCGCTGCCGCACGATAATATTTCCGGGTTCCACCGCTTGTCCGCCATACAGCTTAACGCCTAGATATTTCGGGTTGGAATCACGACCATTGCGGCTGGAACCGCCAGCTTTTTTGTGTGCCATGAGTGATGTCTCCTCAGCTCAGCTTACGCTGATACCGGTAATCTCGACTTCGGTGTAGTGCTGCCTGTGTCCCATCTGTTTGCGATGGTGCTTGCGACGGCGGAACTTAACGATGCGTATCTTGTCAGCGCGACCATGTGCCCGCACCTTGGCGGTCACACTGGCTCCCTCGATGACCGGTGTGCCCAACTGCACGGACTCGCCTTCGCCCACCATCAACACTTTGTCGAATTGGATGTGGGCGTCTACATCGGCAGGCAGTTTTTCCACGCGCAGGACTTCACCCTGCATTATGCGGTACTGCTTGCCACCGGTTTCGATGACTGCGTACATGTCTGGTCGCCTCTGTGGTTATTCTGTGGGACAAGAAAGCCGCTAAATATAGCGCCACGCAGGCTATCGCGTCAAACAGCTAGCTCATTGCAAGGATGACAGGAGTACCACATGTTAAGCCGGCAGAGTAACGGATGTACCTCAATGAGGACTCCTTTATGCTGGCATGCAGCCGTAGATCACCCTTCGGACTATCACTCTGATGCAACGCCGTGAAATCCAGGAACCGTTACACCGCCTCCGGATCACGCTCATGTTCTAGCTACGCGCGGCACTTCGCTGAATTTCCACCTACCGGCGCTCAGCGCCGTATGCCCGTACCGTTTCATGCACACCGACAAAATCGAAGTTGTCCAGCAAGCCCCGTTCGGCTCCGATAACAAGCGCTGCCTGCAAGCGTCTCGGACAGGTCGGAGGGCATGACATAGGTATTTATGCAGACGGGATGAATGGAGACAGGCTATTGTAAAGTTCCTCGCATACCGCGACCGCTCAATCCTTGATGAGGGCTCGACATGACCCGGGAAACATTCGATTTTGTTGTTATCGGCGCCGGCAGTGGGGGCATTGCCGCCGCCAACCGCGCCGCCGCCCACGGCGCACGCGTCGCCATCATCGAACAGGGCAAGCTCGGCGGCACCTGCGTCAACCGCGGCTGCGTGCCCAAGAAATTATCATGGCTGGCCGCACGTACGGCGGAGGGTATACGCAACGCCAACGGTTACGGTTTTTCCGTCCCAACGCCACCGCATGATTTCGCTGTCTTGCGCCAAGCGCGCGATCACTATATCGCCTATCTGAACGGACGCTATGCCGAAGGGCTGGCCAATAACGATGTGTGTCTGATTCATGGCCGTGCCTACTTTGTCGATGCCCACACCCTCGCCATCGGCTCCCGGCGGTTAAGCGCTACCCACATCCTGATTGCCAGCGGCGCCCGCATCCGCCCGCTTACCATTCCCGGCGGTGACCTGGCTTTCAGCTCAGATGATTTTTTCATGCTGAACACCCGCCCTGAGCGGGTTGCCATAATCGGTGCCGGGTACATCGCCGCCGAGTTTGGCGGCGTCTTGGCGGCGCTCGGAAGTCATGTAGACATGTACCTGGGCGGGCGCCGCCCGCTGGCGCACTTCGATCCGTTCATCGGCGATCACTTCGGCGAGGCCCTGGAACGGGTGGGCGTCAACTGTCTTGCAGCCGGGGTTATAAAACTCGAACGTGGCACGGAGGGCTTCCGGGTGCACACCAATGAATCGTTGCACACGGATTACGACGGGGTGTTTTCGGCCATCGGACGCATTCCCAACACCGAGGGGCTGGAACTCGCGAAGGCCGGTGTGGAACGCGATGCCGGCGGAGCCGTCCGGGTCGATACGCTGCACACCACCTCGGCCGCACACATTTATGCCGTAGGCGATGTAACCGGTCGCGCCTATGCGCTGACCCCGGTTGCCATTGCCGCCGGCCGCCGCCTTGCGGATCGACTGTTCGGCGGGGCGCCGCCATGCCCGATCGATCCCGACTTCATCCCGAGCGTCGTATTCAGTCATCCACCGGTCGGCAGCGTGGGACTGACTGAACCCGAAGCCCGGGCTCGGCATGGCGATGCCGTGCACGTTTATAGTACGCGTTTCACGCCGTTATCCTCGGCATTGATCGCAGAAAAGCAACGGGCCGCCATCAAACTGGTAACCCTGGGTCCGAATGAGCGCATCATTGGGCTGCACATCATCGGTGAGGGAGCCGATGAATTGCTGCAGGGTTTCGCCGTCGCGATTCGCCTGGGCGCCACTAAGCGCGACTTCGACGAGACCATTGCCATCCACCCCACCACGGCGGAAGAAGTCATAACGCTGCATTGAAGGGAAACGCCGATGCCCGATCATTGCGTCGTCTAACCCCCGGATTACGCTCATGCCCCATCCGAGCCACGGGCTGGATCCCGGGTCTACGCCCGGGATGACGAGCCTTTTTATGTTGCCCGCTACCCTTGTCGTCATTCCCGCGCAGGCGGGAATCCACCCGGCCCGGGGAACGGATGA
>CAJXGK010000292.1 GCA_913053815.1 uncultured Rhodanobacteraceae bacterium | reverse complement strand
ATAACCATCGGCGTAGATTTAGCGAAGAGCTTGACGAGAAAAGGTATGGAGGTCACAAAATCTCTCCATCATTCAGGATTGCCGCCTCTCCTATTTCCGTCATCCCGGGCGCCTATATTTTCGTCATCCCGGGCGCCTATATTTCCGTCATCCCGGGCATCGACCCGGGATCCAGCCTGCGGTCATTGGTATGGGTCCGCCTTGATCGGGATTCATGCCTCTCGATTGTCAGAGCGGCAGTACGGCAGGTTGCTTGAGCAGGCACAGCACTTAAAAATGCCAAGCCCATCACGCCTTCGGACACAGCCTGGCTGTGCGAAAGATGGGTAACCCGGTAGAGGTCACGGTGGTAGGCTAGGCAGCACGATGCGACGGCCCTGCATGAGTTAATTTCTCAAACAGACCGGCTTACCCGAGCTTGCGGTGAAGGCCATGCACGTCCTGATCCGCCTGGGTCGCTACGGAGGATTTCTGAACAACCAAAATGGCGCTAATCCGGTGTATCAAGCAAACATTAGATGTTGTGGGGATCGGTATTCCTTATCCGCAGCGTGAAGTGCATCATCATTATCCGGACAAGTCATCGGCTTGGCCTACGTATTGTAACAGCCGATATCCGGTTTCTGCTGACGCGGACCCCATGGATGCGCGACACTAGCACTCTGTCAGAGTTATGCCACGATTTTTCTTGAGGAATGTTTTCATGTCGGATTTGCTTGAAGCCAAAGTGCCTGATATCGGCGATTTCACAGATGTGCCGGTGATTGAAGTCCTAGTGCAGCTTGGGGATCGGGTCGAAAAGGATCAGGGTCTGGTTACCTTGGAATCCGATAAGGCCACTATGGAAGTCCCCGCACCCGCAGCCGGTATCGTCAAGGCGCTCAAAGTCAAATTGGACGATATGGTATCCGAGGGCACAGTGATTGGATTGCTCGAGGTAAATGGTGCCGAAGAGGCACCCAGCACGGACAAAATAGCAGCGGTGGTACCCAGCGCCGAGCCGGCCCCCCAAGCGGCACCGGATATCCCACCGGGCCCAGAGAGTCGCCATTACGTTTCGAGGCGGCTGCGGTGCTACCCCAGAAGGTTCCTTTCGCCTCGCCGGCACTACGCAAGTTTGCGCGTCAGCTAGGGGTCGATCTGACGTTGGTTTCCGGCAGCGGGCGGAGTGGGCGTATTCAGCGTGAGGATATACAGACGTTCGTGAAGCGCGCCCTGACAGGCGATAGGGGGGCGGCTGTGGGAGCGAGAACAGGTGGTAGCCTGGACTTGTTAGCCTGGCCACAGGTGGATTTTGCCAAGTTCGGCCCGACTGAACAGCAACCGTTAACCAAGATCCAGCGTATCACGGGTGCTAACTTGGCACGCAACTGGGCAATGATTCCGCATGTCACCCAGCACGATGAGGCGGACATTACCGAGGTGGAGGCATTTCGCAAACAGCTCGGCAAGGAGAACAAGGCAATCAAGGTCACCCCCTTGGTATTCCTGATCAAGGCCGTGGTCGCTACCCTCAAGGAATTCCCACGTTTCAATGCCTCGCTGAATAGCTCGGGTGAAACCCTGACCTTAAAGAAATATTTTCACATCGGTATTGCCGTAGACACCCCTGATGGATTGGTAGTGCCGGTGTTGCGTGACTGCAACCAGAAGGGTTTGCTGGAATTGGCAGCAGAACTGGCCACGCTTTCTGTGCAGGCTCGCGATAAGAAACTAGGCCCAGCTGACATGTCTGGAGGGTGTTTTTCGATCTCCTCACTCGGGGGGATTGGTGGTACTGCCTTTACCCCCATCATCAATGCGCCAGAAGTCGCCATCCTGGGGGTTTCGCGCAGCAAGATACAAGCGGTCTGGAACGGTGAGGCCTTTACTCCACGGCTGCTGTTACCCCTGTCGTTGTCTTACGACCACCGGGTCATCGATGGTGCGGCGGCGGCACGCTTCACCCGCTATCTATCGCGTACCCTGACGGATCTGCGGCGGATTCTGCTTTGAATCGATAATGGGCGCAATCGACTCCCTTCCCGCAATTCTGCAGCAGATATTCGCCCATATCTCGTCGGTACTCGATTTCCAGGTACTGGCGCTGGGCAAGGGTGGTTACCGTCTCAGCGTAGGGGCCCTATTGGGTGCCATTGCGGTGATTCTGCTGGCCCGCATGTTCTCGAGGCTGGTGCAGCAGGGTATTGATCGTTACGCGGCGAGTAATGAACACAGTAACCGGGCCTCGCTGTACACCGTCTCACGCGTTACCCACTACTCGATTCTCACTCTGGGGGTACTGATCGCGCTGGGCTTTGCCGGGATTCCGGTCAGCAAACTGACCCTGATCGCCGGGGGTTTGGGGGTCGGTCTGGGCTTTGGTCTGCAGGCCATCTTCAATAACTTCGTATCCGGTTTGATCCTGCTGTTCGATCGCACCCTGAAGGTGGGCGATTTTGTTGAGCTGGCCTCAGGCGTACATGGCACGGTGCAGGCTATCAAGATTCGCGCAACTCGCATCAACACCAACGATGATGTCGATATCCTGGTACCCAATTCGGAATTCGTCAGCGGCAGATTGGTAAACTGGACGCTACAGGAAGCAACCCGGCGTCTGCGCATTCCCTTCGGAGTGGCCTATGGATCGTCCAAGGAAAAGGTCAAGGCCGCCGCTCTCGACGCGGCGGCAGCGGTCTCCTTCACACAAGCACTAAAAGGCCCGCATGCGCCCCAGGTCTGGCTTACCGGGTTTGGAGATTCTTCGCTCAATTTCGAGTTGGTGGTCTGGGTCAATGCCGAAGCTACGCGGCGGCCATCCAGGGCTAAAGCGGCCTATAACTGGGCGCTGGAAACCGCAATTCGAGCCCATGGCTGCGCAGCTGGTTCGGCCTGGAAGGTGAAGAGGCCAGGCAGGCAATTGCCGAATTACTGGAGTCCCATGCCGGTGCGGTTTCCGCGGACGCAGAAGATGATGCGACCGATCCACCGGACAGTACGCCATCATGGGCCGAAAATGATGCGCTCCGTGATCTGCAGACACCCCCGTCGATCGACTCCGAGGCATCCCGGCGCAACCCCTGAGTTAGCCGTTTTTTTGAGTGTGATATTTCCGAGGATTACAGCATGGCTAGAACTATTGAGAGCAAAGTGCCGGACATCGGCAGTTTCACAAAGGGGCCGGTAATTGAAATTCTGGTGCAGCCCGGGGATCGGGTGGCGCTGGTGGGGCGCAATGGTTCGGGCAAATCGACATTGCTCAAGGTGATGGCCCGATGGGTGGAGCCGGATCACGGATCGGTGGT
>CAJXGK010000291.1 GCA_913053815.1 uncultured Rhodanobacteraceae bacterium | reverse complement strand
AGCGCCCTGGCATTACCAAATCCACTCATACTAGTTGGTGTCACAGCAGCTTCGGCCCCGCCTGCTACCATGACATCGGCATCGCCATAGCGGATCATGCGTGCCGCCAGTCCGATATTGTGCGTGGCGGTGGTGCAGGCGGTTACGCAAGCGATGTTCGGTCCTTTCAGGCCCAGCCTGATCGATAGTTGGCCCGCTACCATGTTGATAATCGAACTGGGCACGAAAAAGGGTGAAATCTTGCGGGGGCCCTGTTCGCTGAGCGTATTGCTGGTGCGCTCGATAGTATGAATGCCGCCGATCCCCGCACCGATAGCCACCCCAATTCGACCGGCATTGGCCTCGTTCACTATGTAGCCCGCATCGCGTATGGCATCCACTCCGGCAGCGATCCCGTAGTGAATGAAGGGATCCATCTTCTTCACATCCTTGGGCGCGATATAGGAGGTGGGATCGAAATCCCGCACTTCTCCCGCAATGCGGGTAGTGAAAGCCGTAGCGTCGAAATTGGTAATGGGTCCAATGCCGCTGCGTCCGTGAATGACAGCATCCCACGCAGTGGATACCGTATTGCCAATCGGCGACACGATACCCATACCCGTAATGACGACTCTTCGCTTGCTCATCTGCCAATTCCCGACGTCACGGTATTCCGACTACTCAGGGTAGGTATGACGCAGTGTGGTGATAGACCTTACAGGTGCGTAAGACCCCCAAAAGGCGAAAGCCGCACCGATAGGCACAGCTTTCGACCAAGGCGTAAACATCAAGACATCCGCGATATCTGGAATATCAGCTCTTGACGTGTGCGTTAACGTAATCGGTCGCCTGCTGCACAGTAGTAATTTTTTCGGCGGCCTCATCCGGAATTTCACACTCGAACTCTTCCTCGAGCGCCATTACCAGCTCGACTGTATCCAGAGAATCCGCGCCAAGATCGTCGACAAACGAGGCGCTGGAGCTGACCTCTTCTTCTTTGACGCCAAGTTGTTCAACAACAATCTTCTTGACGCGTTCTTCGATGCTGCTCATGGGTTGATTTACCTCCCGGTAAAAAGCCGGCGCATTGTAGTCGGAAAACAGGTCTTACCGCCAGCCGGCTGGGGCAAACCTGTCACTGCGCTTTACAGCACAGGATCAAATCCATCAGGGCATGTACATGCCCCCATTAACGTGCAAAGTCTCACCGGTCATATAACTTGCGGCAGGTGAAGCCAAAAACAATACGGCCTTGGCGATGTCCTCAGGACGGCCAAGTCGACCCAGCGCAATCTGTCCCTTGAGAGCTTTGCGTTGTTCATCACCCAGCGTACGGGTCATGTCGGTATCGATAAAGCCTGGCGCTACCACATTCACGGTGATTCCGCGCGATCCAACTTCTCGTGCCAGGGACTTTGAGAAGGCAATGATACCTGCCTTGGCGGCTGCATAGTTGGTCTGTCCCGGATTGCCGGTCACCCCCACTACTGATGCAATATTGATTATACGGCCTTTGCGCGCCTTCATCATGCTACGCAGCACTACTTTGGAAGTACGGAAAACCGAGCTGAGATCGGTATCGAGAATGGCCTGCCAGTCTTCTTCTTTCATCCGCATCAGTAGTTGATCCCGGGTGATGCCGGCATTATTAACAAGAATACTGATCGGCCCGAAATCCTTGCTGACCGAAGCAACCAAGCCGTTTACAGCCGCCGTATCCGTCACATCCAGGACCCGGCCTGCCGCTTGAAATGGCTGCAGACGCTCACTGATGCCTGCCGCGCCCGCGGCGCTGGTGGCGGTACCAATCACCTGCGCCCCCGCAGTCGCCAAGCATTCGGCAATGGCCGCACCAATACCACGACTGGCCCCGGTTATCAGCGCAATGTCATCTTTTAGCACCCGGTCCATCACCTTCTCCTCAACCTGAAAATAACAGCCATCAGCGCCAGGCCGCCAGAGCTGCCTGCAACCCACTCGGGGTCCCGAGCGGGCGCGCATCCAGACTGCGATCTATACGCCGCGCCAGGCCGGTAAGCACCTTGCCTGGGCCACATTCGGCCAGACGAGTGGTGCCATTTGCAATCAGCGTCTGAACACAATCCGTCCAGCGTACCGGCATATACAACTGTCTTTCCAGCGCGGCATGGATGTATTCGACACTACCATAGGCTCTAGCCTCGACGTTCTGTACCACGCGAGTTTCCGGCATGTTCCAGCTGATCTCGGCCATACGTTCGGCCAGCTGTGAGGCGGCTTCGCGCATCAATTCACAATGGGAGGGTACCGATACGGGAAGTCGGATCACCTTGCGTACACCGCGCTTGGCCAATAATGCCAGGGCTCGGCTAACGGCCTGGGCATGGCCGGCAATGACTACCTGCCCCGGGGCATTGAAATTGGCGGGGGCGACCACCTGGCCCTCGGCAACCTCGGCACAAACATCGGCAATCAGGTCTTCTTCGGCACCCAGCACCGCCGCCATCGCACCACTACCCATAGGCATGCTGGACTGCATCAAACGACCGCGTTCAGCTACCAGGGCTGCTGCATCGCGCAAACCCAGTGCTCCGGAAGCAACCAGCGCGCTGTATTCACCCAAACTGTGGCCGGCCATGCAGGCCGGCTTTGGCCCATCCAGTCGCTGCCAGATGCGCCACACGGCGATACTGGCTGCCAACAATACAGGCTGGGTATTTTCGGTCCGATTGAGCGTCTCCTCCGGGCCGGACTGTGCGAGCTTCAGAAGATCCACACCGGCACCAAGAGAGGCTTCGGCAAAAATGCTGTGCACGTCCTCAGGATAGGCCTCAGCGAGTTCAGCTGTCATGCCTACGGTCTGCGATCCCTGGCCAGGGAAAACAAAAGCGAGTTGCGAGGCATTTTGACTCATGCATTCGACCTGAAAACGAAAAATGGGCGACGGTTCCGCCGCTCAGCAAAACACGGGGTAAAATGAAGGTACTGGAATAGCTGACCGGTCATCTTTCATGGACTGCAACCGTTAGTAGCGAACCAATGCCGAGGACCAGGTCAGCCCCCCCCCAAAAGCTTCCAGAAGCAAGGTCTGGCCACGTTTGATCCGGCCCGAACGCACGGCTTCGTCAAGAGCCAACGGGACCGAACCCGAAGAGGTATTACCATGCCGATCGACAGTGACGATCACTCGATCCATCGATAAGCCAAGCCGTTTGGCCGTAGCCTCAATAATCCTCAGGTTGGCTTGATGGGGAATCAACCAGTCCACATCGGCCTCGTGCATGCCGGCCGTTTCAAGGGTTTCGCCAACAATCCGATCCAAGGTTCTG
>CAJXGK010000290.1 GCA_913053815.1 uncultured Rhodanobacteraceae bacterium | reverse complement strand
CGCCTTCATCTGCGCCTCGCCCATGACACCACCCCGGGCATGCGTTTTGCGCACGCCCGCACTGATCCACGCCAGCCGTGGCAGCCGCAACCGGCGCGGGTCTTGGTACAGCATAGCTTCCACCTGGTACGGCTACCGAAGCCGAAGTGGCATGCTCCGAACTGGGTCAAGATGCGTATCAAGGGACGAATTGATCTGCAGTTTCCACGCTGGTATTCGAGCCTGGCTACGCAACCGGCTCCGAACAACCCGATTACCGGTAAGCCGATGGGTCAGGCCAAGATCATCAAGGTCGGCATCAGGGTGCCTGCACTCAAAGATAACATGCTGTTTACCTGGCGGGAACGCAACCCCGGCTTGGCCGAGAAGTACGAGGTCCGGTTCTACCGTGGCAACAAGTTGGTGGCCACGCGCAAGGTGGATCAACAACTTATTGCATCGCTGCATAAAGAGACCTTGCCAAGCTTTCTATTTCCCGATCCGAAACTAATCGCCACTTTGTCTCGTGCGGCTCCAGCAGCCGTGTTGCATTGGTCGAAGGATCGCCATACGGGTCAATGGACGCTATCGAAAGCCGGCCTGATGACGGACAGGCGGATCCACCTGCCCACTGCCGGTCAGTCCGAATTGCCACCTAGTGACCTTACCTGGGAGGTGGTTGGTTTGCGCCGTTATTTCGTAAATGGTATCGAACCCCGGGTTGCTAGGCAGGCATTGCGACCGGCGATGCTGGCTTCGCGAGATGGTACGGGCCTCGCCCTGGCAATGCAGCAAGTGCAGGCGGAACAAGCCACGCTGGGACACATGGTGACGAAAATCGTTGAACGCTCCGCACGTTGGCCCTTGAATACCACCCACGGACCGACTGGCATGGCTTGTAGCAACGTGGCATCGAGCAAGCTGGATGCGCTACCGATCGACAATGCCACGGCTACCGCGGTGCATACCGGAGAGCGCTGGCAACTGGTGGGGAGCCTGAATCTCAAAAATAGCACCTGGGCTGCGGAGGTGCAGAGGGTGCAATGGCCTTATGCACCGGGCCAGGGGCATGGCAAAAAATTCATCGCCACCAGTTGGCATTTTGATAATGTGTTTATCGACTGGGGGGATGGCACGGTTGAACCACTGACGATCACGATGTCGGGGGGGCGGGGCCGCTATCAAGAGGGCACCACCATCGATCTGAGCACCGCCATTGGCGATTTACGCGGGTATCAGCATGCGTATACCGCAGTCGGTAACTACACCATCCGTGTATACCAACTCGCTGAAGGTGACCTGCAAGACAGCAGTGCGGCCGGCGTCAGTGTTCTCGCTAACCCGAAGGGCTCGTTATACGCCGCGGCCCTGCATTGGGGTGGAGCCGGCGGTGTTGCGCAGCAAAATAGCCGGATACCGCGTCATTTTAGCCGTGGCCAGGCGGTTGCTAGCCGCGCTTATACGGTGTTGTGTAAAACAGTGCAGATCGAACCCCGTCATGACGCCGCCACAGACGGCCCGTTGCATCTCATTGCTGCCAAGCTGCGCGGGTTTCCCGAGGATCCGGGTAATGCCACGCCGCCTGCCGGGATCAAGGTCGCCCCAGCGCCGGATACCTCACTGCAGCATTGGCTCAATCTGGGTGGAAGCCCAGCGGCAGACGGCATCCGGCAACGGATGAATCTGTCCAGCGGAACTCTGACAATCAACCGGCACATCGCCAATACCAGGCTGTATGGGAGTGCGAGCAGTATCCCGGCTTTTTCCGCCTGTGACGTCGTGCTTACGGGGGGCGGCTATCTGTACTACTACGGCCAGGGTGAGGTCCGTATGAACTGGTATTTGAATGGCAAGAAGATCGGCAGTATTCGCCAGCCACTGGCCCCATCCTGGCCACGTTCAGACCGACGGCTGGCCAGCAAGCATCCGGGAGCCCCCCTGATTCGTGGCAGTGATTTGCTGTTGTCACCGGCGATCCCGTTGCAGCCGGTGGGTAGATATATTCTCAATTTCGATGCCACGGTTATTTACGATACCAGTAGTCTGAGAAAACTTGGGGCGTTACTGGGCCAGGCTCTGGGCAGTGGTAATCGCCAGCCCGATGTGAAGCTGGCCAGGTTACTGGCTGCCGGGATGGTCGGTGCCCCGGCACTCGGCGTGCTGCCACCCAGCGGCATGCCTGTGCCTGGCGGTGATCCGGTGGCCTGGCTGAATGCGCCACTGCAACGCCTTGCTTCCGTACCGGCTCATCCGATCATGCTTGCAGCCACCGATGGTGGACGTACCTGGCACGTCGGTCCGCGGGTATTCAGCCCAGGGCCGGTGGGGATCAATGCGGTGCTGCGCTCGGCGGCCGCAGCGAGTCGTCAGATCCCCAGGCAGCCACCAACCTGGGTGGGCTCCAATCGCTTGCCTTACCGTGTGCTTGGGGCTAAAAAAGGCGTGGCATGCGTCTTCCACTTTCCGGTAAAGGGTGGCGGCTCATTTCTCATTGCCGGCCTCCAGGATGCGAAGACCGGCAAGAGCCACGTTCGTCATCATGGCAACCATTGGAGCGGTACGGGCAAGCTAATCGTCAAGCTGCCCGGTGCCGATGGAGGCAGCCGATCATTGTCGGTGCCGATTTCCTTTCACGGCTGGACACTTGAGGACGACGGGGTCACCGTGCGCACGGGTCGCTTCGATCTGCCCCAGCCATTTGACTCGACCCTGAGCATGCCGGCGACCCGGGTCAAGTTAATGCGTCTGACCGGCCGTGCCGGTGGCAGTGTCAAGCTGACCCTGAATGCGGCGCTGGATAATCCCAATATCCTGGTTGCTGGCAGCAGCAAGGGGCCGCCCCCGCTGCGGGTGCAAAGTGTGTTGTCGCCTGACGGCGATTTGTACACAGACCCGCTGAGTCTGCCAACACTGGCTGTCTACGATAGTGGTTTCACGCTGCGTAAAGTGCAGGTGGCACTGGACTTCAGCGCTACCCGAGGGGCTGCGTGTTCCGCTGGCAAGGGGTGGCAGGGGGTGGCCATTACCTCGGCCACGCTCGATGCCTATACCTTCCAGTTGAAGCAAGCTCAGTCGGCCCAGGTTAGTGGTTGGGGTATCGACGGCGGTGGATTTTGCGGCAAACAGAACTTCCCCGCCTACGACTCACAGGTCGAGCGTGGCACGATCCACTGGGATGGCATTGACGTCAGTGCGGCCCGGGGGGCCTTCACGGCCCGTTACCTGGGCGTCCGGGTTCATGTGCCCTGGCTGGATGTCGATTTGACCGCCCGCAGCGCCACGACCCTTTCTGCAGGTAAGGGGGCCAGTGGCGG
>CAJXGK010000289.1 GCA_913053815.1 uncultured Rhodanobacteraceae bacterium | reverse complement strand
GTTCTGCAATGGTCGGGCCGTGGGAATGGACGATGCCTTTGGCCGCGTGGGCTACCCGGCCGCAACGGCCATCGGCCATCATGATCCACAACGCGGCTTGATCGTGTACTGGCTGGCAGCGGTTCATAATGGGCAACGGGTGGAAAACCCGCGCCAAGTTTCAGCCTGGTGTTATCCTCATAGCTATGGACCCACCCCGCCAGGATTTGCCCGGGCGCTACGCTTGCCGAACAACCTGGGCCTGGCCATATCGGGCACCGCAGCCGTGGTCGGCCACGCTTCAACACACCCGAGCCATATGGCGGCGCAGTTACAAGAAATCTTTACCAATCTCGATCACCTGCATGAAGCCGCTGGTTACAGCGATCGCCTTCCTGTAGACAGCTTGCTCAAGGTCTATGTACGCCACCCCCAGGACGCCAGTGCCGTGGCTGAGGCGATCCGGCAGCGTTACGGCCCCACATTGCCAAATTTGATCCTGCAAGGTGATATCTGCCGCCGCGAACTACTGGTCGAGATTGACGGTTGGCATCTGCGCTAAAGCCTAACAAGGCGTTCATTCACCGGTCTTGGTCTTGCCGTGACCCCCATGCGCAGCGGGAAGCGTGACCTGACGAGTGCGGGCCAGGGTCAACTGATCGGCAGGCGCATCTTTGGTAATGACCGAGCCGGCTCCTACCATGGCCCGAGCCCCAATATGTACCGGCGCCACTAGCGCACTGTTGGAGCCGATAAACGCTTCCTCATCAATTTGCGTGCGATGTTTGGTATGACCATCGTAATTACAGGTAATCGTGCCAGCGCCGATATTGACGTGTCGGTCGATATCCGCATCACCCAGGTAACTGAGGTGGCCAGCCTTAGTATGGGCACCGAGCCGGGTATTTTTCATCTCGACAAAATTTCCCACCGCTGCACCTTCGGCCAGCTCACTACCCGGCCGCAAACGGGCGAACGGACCGATTCGGCAAGCTCCATCCGTCACAACTCCTTGCAGATCACAGTGCCCAAACACCCGAGTACCGGAACCGAGCTGGACATCGCGAAGCCGGCAAAATGGGCCGATATGCACACCATCACCAAGCTTCACTTCACCCTCAAGAATGACATCAATGTCGATTTCAACGTCACACCCCACTTGTACGCTACCCCGCTGATCGAACCGGCGCGGATCGGCAAGCCGCACTCCCTTATTTCCAATGCGGCACGCTCTCGAAAGTACGCTTCGAGTTCAGCCAGTTGCACGGCATCATTAGCTCCCAGAACTTCCCTGGCATCCGGCGCCTCAATGCACAGTCCAGGCACCCCTTCTTCAGCCGCCTGGGCAAAGATGTCGGTCAGATAGAACTCGTGCTGTGCATTGCTATCACGAACATTCGCCGCCCACACTCTCAAGCGACGGGCATCTGCTGCCAGAATGCCGGTATTGACCCAGTGGATACCGCACTGTTCGGCATCGGCATCACGTTCCTCGATGACTGCGCGCACCTGGCCCAGACCATCGCGTACCACCCGGCCATATCCCGTGGGGTCAAGTACTTCTGCTGCCAGCAAGACCAGCGGAGCATGTGCATCGACCAAGCGCCGCAACACTTCAGGACGCAACAGGGGTACATCGCCGTAGAGCACCAGAACTCGCGCTTGCTCGGGAACATCCTCCAGCGCCAGGTGCACGGCATGGCCGGTACCACGCTGCACAGCCTGATGTACCCAGTGCACGTCCTGGGCACTGGAAAAAGTGCTGCGAACCGCCTCGCCACGGTGCCCATAAACGACGTTAATGCTCATCGGATCGAGGGTTCGTGCACAATCCAGCACATAGGCAAGCAACGGCCTCCCAGCCAGAGGCAGCAGCACTTTGGGCCGCTCGGAACGCATCCTCTTGCCTTCACCCGCGGCGAGCACGATTACATACAGTGGAAGCATATATCAAGCTACTCTGGACATTGCGACCTTGGCAAAATAACCGAAAACTCGCAAGGACGAAACTACGGCTCAAGCTTGGGGGGTTATTCCGCCTTGGTCATGCACCGCTGCCACCGCCCGTCCGGAAGGATCGGCGTTACCGGCGAAAGCCTGGGACCAGCGGAATGCCGTCGGTGTTGAGCAGGCGATGCTCGGGCCACCCGGCACCAGACTGGCGGCCATTTCACCCGGATAATGCTGGGCAAATAGGTTACGGTACAGATACGCTTCTTTAGTACTGGGCGGGTTGTATGAAAATCGCGTCGTTGCCATGGCCATCTGTGCATCACTGACCGCGTTTTCAGCGTGCTCCTTCAGAGTATCAATCCAGGAATAGCCCACGCCATCGGAAAACTGCTCCTTCTGCCGCCAGAGGATAGCTTCTGGGAGCAAGCCTTGCCCTGCTTCACGCAGGATCGCTTTTTCCATGCGTCCCCGGCCGGGACGCTTGGCAGCCGGAGCCGTATGCATCGCCGCATCGATGAAATCACGATCCAGAAAAGGTACTCGCGCCTCCACCCCCCAAGCGGCCATGGCCTTGTTAGCACGCAAACAATCGTACTTGTGCAGCGCGTCGAGCTTGCGCACCAGCTCGTCGTGAAACTCATGATCATTAGGGGCCATATGGAAATACAGGTAACCACCAAACAGCTCGTCGGCGCCTTCCCCTGAGAGCACCATCTTGATACCCATGGCGCGGATGCGACGGGCCAGCAAGTACATGGGTGTCGAGGCGCGGATCGTGGTCACATCGTAGGTTTCAATGTGGTAGATCACATCACTGAGGGCGTCCAATCCTTCCTGTACGGTGTATTGGAAGGGGTGGTGCGCAGTGCCCAACCTATCCGCAACAATTTGCGCGGCCAGCAGATCCGGAGCACCTTCCAGGCCGATCGAAAAGGTATGCAAGCGCGGCCACCACGCTGCGCTTTGATCATCTTCTTCTACCCGATGCGCGGCGGTCGCCACACGAGCGAATTCTTTGATAGGAGTCTCGCGTGGAGCGTTGGAGAGATAGAAGTCGTACTTGGTCGCGCCCTCTTCGTCCAAACAACGAATGATCACCAGCGTCTCTTCGTAGGCCATTACGCGCTGGCTAATTTTAGCTTGTACGCGGCAAGAAACCACTTCGATCTCAAGCGGTCCCTTTTCTGCATCGCGCACTTTGATTTTGGTCCAAGCGTCGTCCGTAAGCGCATCACGCCACTTGTCGACGCGCTGGAACGTAACTTTGGGAATAGCACCACGCCCTTGATACTTGGGCGGATCGGCTTCCAGATCGCGAATCAGTGTGTTGCTCGGAACGGCGAGCAAGTAAGGTTCGTCACGCGC
>CAJXGK010000288.1 GCA_913053815.1 uncultured Rhodanobacteraceae bacterium | reverse complement strand
TTTGGTCCCTGGCTGGAAGGTCGCAAAGTGCAGCGGGTTCTGGATCTGTGCACGGGTTCAGGCTGTATCGGTATTGCCATGGCCGTGCACTATCCGGATTGGCAGGTCGATCTCAGCGACATCAGTAAACCAGCTCTGCAGCTGGCACAGGAAAATATCGAATTTCAACAGGTCGGTGAGCGAGCCCACCTTGTAGAATCGGACCTGTTCGCCAATCTACAAGGTGAGCGCTATCACCTGATTGTCTCCAACCCACCCTATGTCAGCGAGGCTGAGTATGCTCAAATGCCCGACGAATATGGGCATGAGCCCAAACTTGGCCTCACCTCCGGCGAAGATGGCCTGAACCTACCATTGCGTATGCTTGACGAAGCCGCCAACCATCTGTTCGAGGATGGCTTATTGATCGTTGAGGTGGGAGAGAGTGAGCGCGCTTTGACGGCGCTTTTGCCGGATGTACCGTTCGTGTGGCTTGACTTCAAGGTGGGGCCGATGGGCGTGTTTTTGCTCGACAGAGAGGCTTTGCAGGGGCATGCCCCTCGTATTCATGCTGCAGCTCAGGTGAGGAATCGATAATGGCCGGCAATACTTTTGGAACGCTGTTCACCTTCACCAGTTTCGGGGAAAGTCATGGCCCGGCCATTGGCTGCGTCATTGATGGCTGTCCTCCCGGACTAAGCTTGCACAGTGAGGATTTCAGCATTGATCTCGGTAGGCGGGCAACCGGGCGTAGCCGGCATACCTCGCAGCGGCATGAGTCGGACAGCGTCGAAATTCTTTCCGGTGTGTATCAAGGACGGACCACGGGAACCCCAATCGCCTTGCTGATTCGCAATACTGATGCGCGTTCAGGTGATTATTCCAATTTGCTGGACAGGTTCCGCCCGGGTCATGCTGATTACACCTATTGGCAAAAGTACGGAATCCGTGATCCTCATGGTGGTGGTCGGGCATCGGCACGCGAAACTACCATGCGGGTCGCCGCCGGGGTGGTGGCAAAAAAATGGCTGTTCAAACACCATGGCATTTGCATTCGTGGCTGCATGACCCAGTTGGGATCGCTACGTCCCGACCGCTTCGATTGGGATGAGGTTGAGAATAATTCCTTTTTCTGGCCTGATCCCGGACAGATCCAAAAACTCGAAACGTATATGAACGCGCTGCGTAAAAGCGGCGATTCGGTGGGTGCACGTCTGCGTGTGGTCGCCGAGGGGGTGCCTCCGGGCTGGGGTGAGCCGGTGTATGGCAAGTTGGATGCCGAACTGGCTGCGGCGCTGATGAGCATCAACGCCGTCAAGGGCGTGGGGATCGGTGACGGTTTTGACGTGATCGAGCAGTCGGGCAGTATCCATCGTGACGAGATGACCCCGCAAGGTTTTCTAAGCAACCATGCCGGTGGTATTCTCGGCGGCATTTCCACTGGCCAGGCTATCACCGCCTCGATTGCTCTCAAGCCTACATCCAGCCTGCGTCTACCGGCTCGCAGCGTGGACTTGAACGGGCATCCGGTCGACGTTGTGAGTAAAGGACGGCATGATCCCTGCGTAGGAATACGTGCAACACCCATTACCGAGGCCATGATGGCCCTGGTCTTGATCGACCAGGCCTTGCGGCACCGTGCGCAATGTGGCGATGTGCCGCCCGTTTCGCCACGTATCGCTGCAGACGCCGGCCTGGATACCCCCTCCGAATAACTTTTTATTGGTAATAAGCATGAACGAAACACGTACTTTCAAGGTGGCCATGGTCGGTGCAACCGGGGCCGTCGGAGAAACCCTGCTACCCATGCTCGAAGAGCGTCATTTCCCGGTTTCCGAACTGGTTTTGTTGGCAAGCGAGCGAAGCGCAGGGTCAATCATCCACTATGGGCGCGAAGATATTGTCGTAAGGGCACTATCTTCTTACGATTTTACCGGCGTGGACATCGCCTTCTTTTCTGCCGGCGGCACCGTAAGTTACGAGCATGTTCCCCGTGCCGTCGCAGCCGGTGCTGTAGTCATCGACAATACCTCCGAATTCCGTTATCAGTCTGACATCCCCTTGGTGATTCCGGAAGTCAATCCCGAGGCATTAGCCGGCTATACGCAACACGGTATTGTTGCTAATCCGAATTGTTCAACGATGCAGATGCTGGTGGCACTGGCGCCCATCCAGCGTGCGGTCGGGATCGAGCGAATCAATGTTGCAACCTACCAATCTGTGTCGGGGGCAGGGCGCTCGGGGCTCGATGCACTGGGGCGGGAAACCGCCGATTTGCTTAATTTTAAGGACGTCAATAAGCCACGTTTTTCAGCACAAATTGCTTTCAATCTGATTCCGCACATTGATGATTTTGAGAGTAACGGCTATACCCGTGAAGAAATGAAGCTGGTTTGGGAAACCCGCAAGATTTTTGCCGACGATCGGATCCAGGTGAACCCCACGGCGGTACGGGTGCCGGTATTCTACGGACATTCCGAGGCGGTGCATGTGGAAACCCGGGAGAAGATCAGTGCGAAACAGGCCCGGGCATTGCTCGAGGCGGCTCCTGGGGTGGAGGTCATCGACCGCCACGAGCCAGGTGGTTACCCGACGCCCGCCGGTCACGCGGCAGGCAAGGATGCCGTGTTCGTGGGTCGCATTCGCGAGGATATCTCTCATCCTCGCGGCCTGAATATGTGGATTGTCTCGGATAACTTACGCAAGGGTGCGGCATTGAATGCTGTCCAAATTGCTGAATGCTTGGTAAAAACCTATTTGTGAATTACAGTTACGAGAACATTATGAGAGTGTCTCGCAACTTCAAATTCGCGCGCAAACAGCATTGGGGGTTGGAACCGATGAAACGCATGATGTCCTTGAGTCTGGCCGTAGCTTTTACTCTGGTTGCGCAACCGGCGTTGGCACTGGGCCTGGGCAGTATTCAGGTCCGTTCTGCGCTGGGCCAGCCGTTGCGTGCGGTGATCCCGGTGCAGGTATCGAAACCGGGTGAAGGTAAACTTCTCAATGTGACGTTGGCCTCACCGCAGGCTTATGAGCGCGCCGGCATCAGTCTTGCACAATTGGGGACGACACTGCAGTTCACGGTTGCTAAGAACGCGCAGGGTAAGCCGGTGATACGGGTAAGTACTACCCATCCTATGCGAGCGCCGTATCTGGAGTTTCTACTTAAAGTCAACTCTCCGAACGGTAGTATTTTGCGTGAATACACCCTGCTTCTGGATCCCCCTGGGTTCAATCAGACCGCTGGAACTCCACGATATGGAACGGTATCGACCAAGCTTGCCATAGCGGTGCAAAAAACCTCTAATGCGGTGACGGCTCCCCGGCATAAGGCG
>CAJXGK010000287.1 GCA_913053815.1 uncultured Rhodanobacteraceae bacterium | reverse complement strand
GCTACGACCCTCCAAGCCCGACAGGCTCCTAGCCCCCCAGTTTCCAAGGTCAGTCGGTCTATTCCAGCGAATTTCCTACACTCCCCCGCATCGGCTTCAACCGGCAACAGGTGATGTACACCAACGAGCGCATCGACGGTTTCAAGAAGACTTATTTTGTAGTCAATAATCTCGATGAACCGTTCCACGTCCCCCCGGGCGGCCCTTAACCGTAACAGCGTAACTCATCACCGCCGTAGCGGCTGGCTGGAAAGGGCCAACTGGCTGGAAGGGGCCAACGTCAGGTGGTGGTAGCGACTCGGCGACGGGTTACGTTCCCGGCTCATTGCATGTTGAACATGGCAAGTGCTTGCTTTTAACGGCCATTCGTTGCAGCGTTGTCACCTCCTTATTCCCGAAGCACCGCCATGTCCAGCCCCGTTCAGGAAACCAACCGCAATCGTTTCGATCGTATCGCCGCCGAATGGGATGATTCACCCACGCGCCGCAACTTGGCCGCGGGGGTGGCCGCAGCCATTACCGCAGCCGTGCCTCTAGCATCAACCTGGAAGGCTCTCGAATACGGCTGCGGAACCGGCTTGGTCGGCGCCCAACTAGCCCCCCACCTTGGCCATCTGCTGGCCTGCGACCTTTCCCCAGGCATGTTATCGATACTGGCCGATAAAGCCCATGCCAGCGGACTCGACAACCTTGCAACCCGGCAGCTTGACCTGACCTGCGAACCGCCGCCTGCCGAACGCTACGACTTGATCTTCAGCAGCATGACATTGCACCATATTCCCGATGTACCGGCCCTGCTGGCTACCTTCCATGGCATGCTCCGCGATGGCGGCTGGCTGGCTCTGGCCGACCTCGACGCCGAGGACGGCAGTTTCCACAGCAGCGAAGCCGAGGGGGTGGCCCATCACGGCTTCGAGCGCATCGAACTTAGTCAATGGCTAGAGAAAATAGGCTTCCGCGAAATACAGACCTGCACCGCCCACACGATAGAAAAGAACGCTACCGAAGACCGCCCCCGTAGCTATCCGGTATTCCTACTCACGGCGCGACGCTGAAGGCACAAGGTAGGTGTGCGGCTGGATCACCCGCCCTGCGTGGGGATGATCCGCGATAAGATCGGCGCTATGCATCCCGACATTGGCCGCCCTGCCACTCCGTCCGTTTGTGTTATATCGCCCTGACCCTTGAGCTTCGCCTACCTGCGCTTTCAGAACGACCATGTTCGCAGAAACCGTATCTGCAGGGTCCCGTAAGCTTAGGAGCCCCACACCTAACGGCGGGCACGGTCGAGTGGCGTCACGAGGATGAATCCGGGAAATACCCCCCCCCGGATTACATGTGTGCTCCATCCGGGCTACGCTTACTTATTCGACAGACTGGATCAGACGAAGAAAACCGTGGATTATCCCCTGTTCCTCGTCACAATGTCTTACCCATCGCATGGAAGAACCCAACCGATGAGCCATCCCGAAAACCTGCAGAAGACAACGCCAACCACCCATTCTCCCGCCGGTGGCCACCTCGGAATCGTCACGCTTACGCTGATGACTGCGGCGCTATTCCTGACGCTGCGCAACATGCCGATGATGGCTGCGACCGGGCTGCAGATGGTGTTCTTCAACCTGGTGACAGTGTTCGCCTTTCTGGTGCCCATCGCCCTGGTCTCGGCGGAGCTGGCCACCGCCTGGCCCAAAAACGGGGTATTTCATTGGGTCGAGGAAGCCTTCGGCACCCGCTGGGGATTCACCGCAGTATGGCTGCAGTGGGTACAGAGCGTGTTCGGCATCACCTCGATCCTGTCCTATGTGGCGGCAAGCCTGGCCTATGCCTTCGATCCTCATCTGGCCGCCAATCGCTATTTCATCATCGCCGTGATTTTTGCCGTGTACTGGTCGGCCACCTTCGCCAACCTGCGCGGTACCCGCGCCTCAGGCCTGATCTCCAGCGTATGCCTGAGTGCTGGGGTACTGCTACCGAGCTTGGTGCTAATCGGTATGGCGGCGGTATACGTCATCCAGGGCCGGCCCAACCATCTCGATCTCTCGCTCACCCTAACCAACTGGCTGCCGCTGGAACATCCACAGCAAAACCTGGTGTTGTTTCTGAGCTTCATCTTCGGGGTGGTCGGTATCGAAGTTTCAGCCAGCCACGCCCGTGAGGTGAAAAACGTCCGTCATAACTACCCCATCGCGGTGTTCGCCGCCGCCGTACTCGGTTTCGTCATCACCCTGCTGGGTGGCCTAGCGGTAGCCGTGGTCATACCCAGGGATCAGCTCAATCTCGTTTCCGGTAGCGTACAAGCACTGCAAAAGCTCTTCGATACCTGGCATCTGGAGGCATTGTTAGCCGTGGCCGCCGTGCTGGTAGCACTGGGTGCGGCGGGCCAGGTCAGTACCTGGGTGGTCGGTCCGGTCAAGGGTCTGTGGGCGGCGGGACGAGCCGGTAATCTGCCCCCGATGCTGCAGGAAGTGAATGCCCAAGGGGTACCGCGTAACCTACTCATTGTGCAAGCGCTCACTATGAGTGCGGTGGCGATGGTGTTTCTGGTGGTGCCTTCGGTCAATGCCGCCTTTTTGATGCTCACCTCCGCCGCAGTGATTCTCTACTCCATGATGTATCTGATGCTGTTCGTTACCGCCATCCGCCTGCGCTACACCGAGCCCGATACCCCCCGACCGTATCGGGTGCCCGGTGGCCGGGTCTGGGGGCTGTGGCTGGTTGCGGGTACGGGGTTTATCACTACCCTTGCCTGCCTGCTCATCGGCCTGTTGCCGCCCGGTGGGGGTATTGCCGAATCAATATACGCCCCGGCCATGCTCGCCACTCTGGCACTGATGCTGATCATCCCCTTGCTGATCTACCGCTGGCGTCGCCGTGCCTGGGCGGCCCCTGTATGCAGGTAGGAAACCTCTAAACTTACTACGCGAACCGATTGCGGTGCCGTGGGCTCGTTGACGCCTCGCCTATCGACTTGATAGGTCTCGTTGCTCACTGCGCGACTCCTGGCACTCGGCCGCTGGTGACGGTTTAGAGAGGTTTCCTAACGCAAGGCAAGAAAGTCGGGGCTGGCGGCGAAACGCAAGGCGTCCAAGCGGGGTCGCGAAGCACCTAGTGCATGGCCCAGAGCCTCATACTCGGTCTTGATACGCTCAACTTCGCTCGGTCCCATCCCCGGATTCACCGCCTGCAGGGCCTTGAGCCGGGTGATTTCGCCTTCCAGGAGTTCCTGCATGGTGGCCTGTGCTGTGGCGATAATCTGTTCTGCTTCGGTTGCAGCCAGTTGTTCGGTGCGTTGCAGCATCGGCGGTACCAATTTGCCCAGGGCATGGCG
>CAJXGK010000286.1 GCA_913053815.1 uncultured Rhodanobacteraceae bacterium | reverse complement strand
GAAGTCGAAGCCCGTTCGGGTAACGGCCACTGGAGTGCGCCAGCCCAACTCGAATTCTGGGTCAGGCCCTACTGGTACGAGCTGGCCAGCATACGGCTACTGGCTATTCTGTTATTGCTACTGGCAGGATGGGGCTTGCTATACCTGCGTTCCCGCCGGCAACTGCGCATGCAGCACCGTCTACAAAAGTTGATCAATGAGCGTACAGCCGAACTCTCCCGCGCCAATGAACGTCTGCATCAAGCTAATCTGGCTCTGACCGAGGAAAGCCTGAGCGACGAATTGACGGGCCTCGGCAACCGCCGACTGCTCTCGGTAGACTTGTCGGAACTGACCCAAAACCAAACTCTGTGCCTGATTCTGATTGACCTGGATCACTTCAAACGCATCAACGATCGTTATGGCCATAGCGTGGGTGATGTAGTGCTGCGTGAAGTCGCAGAATTAATGATCGAACTCAAACAGCCGCAGGATCTGGTTCTGCGCTGGGGGGGGGAAGAGTTTCTGATCATTCTTCCGAATCGGAATATCAGGCAGGGCATGGCCTTCGGCGAACAACTACGCCAGAAAGTTCGTCAACACCGATTCGATGACCCATCCCTACAGGATATTCAGGTTACCTGTTCAGTCGGCTGCTCCTGAGTACCGCTATTGAACTTGCTGACCTGGCCATGTACCGGGCCAAAAGTGAAGGCCGGGATGGCTGTGTCGGCATGGTGACCGGCCCTACAGCTACCCCCGAGTCCCTGGTAGAACTCGGCTCCAGAATCGAAGCACTCACCGCATCCGGGGCACTACGCTGGCTGCATAGTGCAGATTTCGATTTCAATCAAACTTCTACCCAAGGACCCTGAAATGCCATTCGCATACCCCTTACCCAGGCACCAGAAACTCACCTCCAGGCGCTACACTAGTGCCGGGTTAAACGGCCCCCCCAACTCATGTCCAAGCGGATCTTTTGCGCCATGACCAGCCCATCGTCAGAACCTAGCACGACCCACCCCAATGGACTTTCACTACTATACGGGGCGGTACTGATTTTAGCAGGCGCCACCGCTTTGGGGGCCGCCATCGCGGCTATAGCTCTTGTCAGCAATCTCAGCTGGGGAGTTTTCCTGCTGATCATCGGCTTGGGTACCGGACTGCTCGCTCGCTATGCTCTACCGCAGTCATGGCGGCTACGCACCCTACTGGCAGGTACCTGCACCCTGTTGGCGGTGGGCTACGCCCTGCTGCTGTTAGCCGCCGCACGGATCGCGGCAAGCCTCGGCATTGGCCTCGGTTCGGCACTATTGAACAGTGGCACCCCGCTGCTCTGGCGCGTTACCTGGATGTCAGTCCATGGTGCCATCCTGCCATTCGCGCTCGGTGCCGCAGTACTGGCCATGGTGCTGGCTGGATGGCCCGTCAACCATCGACCATCTTAACCTCGGTAACCAGTGCGCCCACGGCCTGCTGCCCATCACCAAACAGCATGCGCGTGTTATCCGCGTAAAACAGGGCGTTTTCGATCCCCGCAAAACCGGTACCACGACCCCGCTTGATCACGATAATATTTTTTGCAGCGCCCACATCTAGAATCGGCATGCCGTAAATCGGCGAAGAAGGATCTGTCTTGGCAACCGGATTGACCACATCATTGGCACCAATGACCAAAGCAACGTCAGTATTCGGAAACTCAGGGTTGATATCGTCCATATCGGCAATCAGATCGTACGGTACCCCCGCTTCGGCCAACAGTACGTTCATGTGTCCGGGCATCCGCCCCGCGACCGGATGAATCGCAAACCTGACTTTCACCCCCCGCTGGATCAACAGCTGGGCAAACTCCCAAACCTTGTGCTGGGCCTGAGCAACCGCTAGACCATAGCCCGGCACGATGACCACGCGTTCAGCATAAGCCATCATCACCGCTGCATCCGCCGCATCGATCGGTTTTTGCGCCCCACCGATCTCCTGCTCAGAGGTCGCACCACCGCCACCGAAGTTACCGAACAAGACATTGCCAAGTGAACGGTTCATGGCCCGGGCCATCAGTTGGGTTAACAACGTGCCCGCCGCCCCCACCACAGTACCGGCAACAATCATGGCCTCGTTCTGTAATACGAAGCCATCGACAGCCACGGCTAGACCTGTCAAGGCGTTATACAGCGAGATCACCACCGGCATATCCGCCCCACCGATCGGTAAGGTCATCATCACCCCCAACAGCAAAGCCAGGATGAAGAACGCGATCACTAATTGCGGACTGAGCTGGCCCCAGACCAGCAGAACCCCCGCTGCCACGAGCAGCAAAAAAAGCAAGCCATTGATCAGGCGCTGACCGGAAAAGACAAAGCGCCGGTCTATCCAGCCCTGCAACTTGGCAAAGGCAATCATCGATCCGGAAAATGATACGGCACCGATCAACGACCCCAGCACCGCCAAGGCAATGGTACTGACTGCAACTAAGGCGGCATTACTGAGCTGGCTGGCTCCTTGCGGAGGCCCCGCAAATCGCCACAACTCTACCGCTCCAATGGCTGCCGCTGCGCCGCCACCGAGACCGTTGTAAATCGCCACCATCTGCGGCATCGAGGTCATGGCTACACGACGACCGGTCACCCAGGCCACCGCACCACCCAACACCAACGCTAGCCCAATCAGGGCAAAGTTGTGCATCCCCGGCAAGAAAAAAGTTGCGACCGTCGCCAGCAACATACCCAATCCTGCCCACACTACGCCACCACGAGCAGTCCGCGGCGAACTCATGCGCTTCAGGCCGAGAATGAACAACAGCGCAGCCAGTAAATAACTGGCATTGATCAGTATCGAAATCCAGTCGCTCATGCCCCATCTCCCGGTTTGCGGCTGGGCTTGAACATCTCCAGCATACGTTCGGTTACCACATAGGCACCCGCCGCATTGGCCGCGCCCATCAACACGGCCGCGAAACCAATGGCCTGTTCAACCGGGGTCTGGGCATGACCCAGCGCCACCATTGCCCCCACCAGCACAATGCCATGCACGAAATTGGAACCGGACATCAATGGCGTGTGCAAAATAACCGGTACTCGGGCAATCACCTCATACCCAGTAAAAGCCGCCAACATGAATATATACAAAGCAAGGAAGCCGCTCATCCAAGTCTCTCCATTGGAACCGACAAGAGTGCATCATACGCAAGCTTGTCAAGCAGATGGAATCCATGGCGTTATTCACGATGCGCAGACCGCCAATAACTCGCCCCTGTTCAGCGAGGATCCAGGGCCTGGATCACCTCACTACTGAGGCCATTCTGGAGGCCCTGCCCGATGGATCGAGACGTACCCAATATAGGCATATTGATCTACTC
>CAJXGK010000285.1 GCA_913053815.1 uncultured Rhodanobacteraceae bacterium | reverse complement strand
AAATGGTTGAGGCGCAACAGGCACGACGGGCACTGGATTATCTGGTGGGCTTCAATCTTTCTCCGGTGCTGTGGCGCAAGGTTCAGCGAGGCCTGTCCGCCGGGCGGGTGCAAAGCCCGGCCTTGCGCATGATTGTGGAGCGTGAAGAGCAGATCGAAGCTTTCGAGGCCCGCGAATACTGGAGCATCGAAGCGGATCTTCGTCATACCGATGGCCACTTCCGGGCCAAGCTGACCCGTCTGAATGGTAAGAAATTCGAACAGTTCGATCTTACCGACGAAGCTACCGCACAGGCGGCACGCCGGAGTCTGCAGGACCGGGCGGCAGGTCAACTGCAAGTTAGCGAGGTAAGCAGCCGCGAGCGTAAGCGCCGTCCCGCTGCTCCTTTCACCACCTCCACCCTGCAACAAGAGGCCTCCAGAAAACTGGGCTTCTCCACCAGCCGCACCATGCGGGTTGCCCAGGGTTTGTACGAAGGTGTAGCCCTGGGTGAAGAAGGCAATGTCGGCCTCATCACTTATATGCGCACCGACGCAACGGTGCTCTCCACGGATGCAGTGGCGGAACTGCGTGAACTGATCAGCCATGACTTTGGTGCCAACGCCTTGCCGAAAACCCCACAGGTCTATCGGACCAAGTCTAAGAACGCTCAGGAAGCCCATGAGGCTATCCGCCCGACCTCAGCCATGTACCGGCCCAAATCCATCGCCAGATACCTGAACGTTGACCAGCGCAGACTGTATGAACTGATCTGGAAGCGTACTGTCGCTTGCCAAATGATCCATGCCACCCTGAACACGGTAGCCGTGAATTTTCCGGTTGGGGACTCGTCCTTCCGGGCTACCGGCACCACTGTGGTCGACCCGGGGTTTCTCGCCGTTTACGAAGAGGGGCGCGATCAGAAAAGTAGCGAAGATGAAGACGACAAGCGCCGCTTGCCAAAACTGCAAGCGGGCGACCTCGTTCCCCTGGAAGGAATCATTACCGCGCAGCACTTTACCGAGCCGCCGCCGCGTTACTCCGAGGCCAGCCTGGTCAAAACACTGGAAGAATACGGTATCGGCCGGCCTTCCACCTATGCCAGTATTATCCAGGTACTGCTCAATCGAGAATACGTGTGGCTCGACAGCCGCCGCTTCAAGCCCAGCGACGTTGGCCGTGCCGTAAGCCGCTTTCTCACCCAGCATTTCAAGCAATATGTTGACTACGACTTTACCGCCCGTCTGGAAGATGAACTGGATGCGGTCAGCCGTGGTGAAGAGTCATGGGTGCCGTTGCTGCAGCGCTTCTGGGGTCCGTTTCATCAACGGGTCGAGGACAAGCTGGAAACCGTCGATCGTGGTGAAGCCACCGGGGCGCGGAAATTGGGCAACGATCCCAAGACCGGCAAACCGGTATCGGTGCGCCTGGGTCGCTATGGGCCGTTCGCCCAGATCGGCACCAAGGACGACGCAGAAAAGCCCCGTTTTGCTTCACTGCAAACCGGGCAGAGTATGCATACGATCCGCCTCGAAGAGGCTCTGGAACTGTTCAAACTGCCGCGCCAGTTGGGTTTGTCTTCGGAAGGCGAAGAGGTCAGTGTCGGCATCGGGCGCTTCGGGCCGTTTGCCAAGCAGGGCTCGACTTACGCCTCACTGAAGAAGGAGGACGACCCGTACACCATCGAGCTTCCGCAAGTCCTGGAGAGGATCCGCGAAAAACGTGAATTACTGGCCAACCGGGTGATCCACGCATTCGCCAGCGGCATTCAGCTACTCAAGGGCCGCTACGGACCGTATATCACCGACGGCAACAAAAACGCCCGCATTCCCAAAGACCGGGAACCCAGCTCATTGAGCGAGGCGGAGTGCATCGAATTGCTGGCGGCGGCCCCGGTCAGAAAAAGCCGAGGCGGTGCCAGGAAAGCGGTTGCCAAGAAAGTGCCGGTGAAAAAGACTGCAGCTAAGAAACCTCCCACGAAGAGAGCTATTGCGAAAAAGTCCACGACCAAAAAGACCGCTACGAAAAAATCAATAGGCAAGACCTCAGCAGGTAAAACAGCAACCCGCAGTGCCGCACGGAAACCGCCCCCAGCGCCCGCTGAGAACTGATTCATGCGCCATATCCCCGCCACAGATACCGCTGCCGCCGCCAAGCTGTTGCAAGCGGGCGGGCTGCTGGCCTATCCCACCGAAGCCGTCTTCGGACTGGGCTGTGATCCCGAGCAGCGCGAAGCCTGCCAGCGTCTGTTTACCCTCAAGCAACGTCCACTGGGCCAAGGGGTATTGTTGATCGCCGCCGACTTCGAACAGCTGTACCCCTGGCTCGGTGCCACCGAAGCCACCACCTTGGCCCGAGTCCGTGCCACCTGGCCGGGTCCCTACACCTGGGTGCTGCCAAGTTCACCTCGTGTTCCTGTCTGGATCACCGGCCAACACCATGGCATCGCGGTTCGGGTTACCGCGCATCCTGTCGCCGCCGCCTTATGCCGGGATTTTGGTGGAGCCTTGGTTTCGACCAGTGCTAATCGCCATGGAAAGGCCCCTGCTCGTAGTGCCGAAGAGGTTGATGCCGCCTTTGGAAAGGATCTAGACGCCCTACTGGAAGGACCCCTGGGAACTCTGCAGCAACCTACCCCCATTCGCGATGCACGTACTGGCGCTATGCTCCGTAACCGCTAATTTAAACGCCACAGTCTTAAGCATTTCAATTTACACCCGGACAACACCCTTCGAGATCGCACCTCGCCGCACACTTCCGCATCACTTCTGACATGGCTGCATAAAAGCCTATAGATTGGTTCCCGGCAGGGGAAGGACAACCGGTCCATACCGACTCCTTACTCAGACCGAGTCCATACCCTGATTTATGAATTGGGTTTTGGTCTTCCTGTCACGTCCGTGGCGATAAGTTGATGCGCTACCCAGTAACGCTATCGAAAAAGGGCCCCAATCCGCAGCCGCTTCAGTCGTACCCAGACAGACTGCTAGAATGTGCCACAGGTTGCTGTCGACCGACAGGGCAGCGGGGCAATGAGGTGGGCATGAAGATTCTGGTGATCGGCGGCGGCGGCCGTGAACATGCGCTGGCCTGGCGTCTGGCGCAATCGCCTAAGGTCGAGGAAATACTCGTCGCCCCAGGCAACGTCGGCACCTCCCGGGAGCCCCATATACGCAATGTGGCGGTTGCCGCGACCGACCTGGGCGGTTTGCTCGAGCTGGCCCGCAGCGAGGCCGTGGATTGGACGGTCGTTGGCCCCGAAGCACCCCTCGTTGCAGGGATTGTCGATCGCTTTGAAGCGGCAGGGCTAGCCTGTTTCGGACCGCACCAAAACGCCGCACAACTGGAAGGTTCCAAAG
>CAJXGK010000284.1 GCA_913053815.1 uncultured Rhodanobacteraceae bacterium | reverse complement strand
CTGGGGATGCAGATCGCCGCCGATAGCGAGCAATCCCGGGGGGCTGTACAGAGCCTGATCTGCAGGAGGAAACCCACAATGCTTAGGATCGAGTTGGTACAGTGTGGGTGACATCGGCGTAGAACGGCTAGGTTGGCAGAGTATCGCGATAGGGCATCGGGATCCGGAATTGCTATGACCAAAAGGTTGCCGGGCTATATCGTGACAGCCAAAGTGCCGCAGATAAGGCCTCGAGTGGGTGATAACGGCAAGGTGGCCACGTACCGACGGGCATTCTCCCGTGGCCATGGGGGTTTTTGTTACGCTATCCGGGCTAGCCTGGTCAACCGGTCATTTAGTGTTCCCTCGATACGGTATAACGGGCCAGTTCAGCCAGCTGTATGGTGTCGGCATCAAGGTTGTCGAGGGCAACGAGAGCGGTTTGAGCCAGTTGATCCAGCCGTTGGCGTGATGCTGTGAGGCCAAGTACGGAGGGAAAGGTGGGCTTGGACTGAGCGGCGTCCTTGCCGGCAGTCTTACCGAGAACCTCCGTGCCGGCTTCGATGTCGAGCAGGTCGTCACGGATTTGAAAGGCCAGGCCGAGTGCACTCGCATAGCGGTCGAGGGCCAGTAATTCCGACTCCGTTGCGCTGGCCACCAACCCGCCAAGACGTACGGCGGTACGGATTAGTGCGCCGGTTTTCATGCCGTGCATGGCTTCCAGCCCCGCCCCATCCAACATTTTGCCGGTGGCGTTCAGATCCATAACTTGGCCACCGACCATACCCTGTGCTCCACAGGCTTGGCCCAGACAACGCAACATTAGTAAACGGGTTGCTGGTGGTACTTGTAGTGTCGGATCTCCAGCGAGTACCTCGAAGGCCCGCGCTTGCAGTGCATCTCCGGCCAGAATGGCCATGGCCTCACCATAGATGATATGCGTCGTGGGTAGGCCACGGCGCAGCGCATCATCATCCATGGCGGGGAGATCATCATGGATCAGCGAATAGGCATGGATGATTTCCACGGCACAGGCTGGAGCATCGAGTTGTGCAAGGGGTGCACCCAGGGCATGACCGGTCGCATAAGTCAGCATGGGGCGCAGCCGTTTGCCGCTCCCCAATAGGGTATGGCACATGGCGGCATGTAAGGGGGGGCTAGCGTTGGCGAACGGCGGCAGTTGTCGGCCGAGCACGTGCTCGCTGTGGTCGCGTAGTGCCTGCAATCCCGGACTCAGCTCAGGTGGCATCGGGTTCAACGTTTCCGCTTATCTCGAGATTTTCTGGTTCTAGCACTTGCTTGATCCGCAATTCGGCCGAATCCAGTGCGCCTTGACACTGCTTGTACAAGCGCATGCCTCGCTCGAATGCGGTCAGCGAGTCATCCAGACTCAGTTCGCCTTGTTCGATCCGCGCGACCAGTTGTTCCAGTTCATCCAAGGATTGCTCGAAAAGCGCGACGGGTTGGGGGTTGGATGATGTTTCTTTCATGGCTTGCACGCTAGCGCATGGTGAAGGCGGGATCAATCACTGATATGATTCCTTGCTGCTTTCAGCGATCCCAACAGGGCTGGGTTTGTAGGTCATCGAAGTGCTGCCGACCGGCTGCGGTGAAGGCTAAGTCGGCAATCGCGAGCAGACGACCTTGCGGGTCTTCGATCATCGGGCAGCGGTGGCGCAACCAGGGGGAAACCCCAGCCCGTTGGAACAACTTGTTTAGGGCGGTGTGGTGTTGGCGGTCCCGCAGCAGCATGGTTTCGCCGGGGCGTGGCGAGCGGACCTGCAACGGTACCGGCATCACTTGGGATGAGGTGAGATGCAGGGTGCCGCCGCCGGGCAAGCTTAGTGGCTGACCCGTCCACGGCAAGGCCCAGTCGGACGTGGGATCGGACTGCGGAGGCATGGCGTAGATCCAGCCCCGCCAGATCCGTAGCTCGGCACCATGCCAAGTAATCTTTGGAACTCGATCGACTGCGGCTTTATCCAATTGGCGTTCCAGGTTGATACGTTGTGCTGTGCTGGGTGCCGGCAATTCCTGGGCATGCAGCCAATGCTCCAAAACCAAGCCGCGCAAGGCGTCATCCAGGGCTCGCCAGGGTGCCGCATGCAAGGTATGCGGATCGGCCCCTTGCAGGAGAGTGAGGGCGCTGCGGACATGCCGATCAATGAAATGAGCCGCCGTCCGAGATAGCTTAGCGCTGTGGGCTAGGGCCGCATGTGCTTCGGGCCAGTGACGGGTGAGACTGGGCAGTACGATGGTTCGCAGATAGCTGCGAGCCAGATCGGCTTGTTGGTTGGCAGGATCCGAGATGGTGCTCAGGGCCTGCTGCTGCACGTAGCGCTGCAAGACCTCGCGTGGGCAGTCGAGCAGGGGGCGCCACAGCTGGATATGCGCATACAGGCGCAAGCTACGCATTCCACCCAGACCCTCAGGACCTGCGCCACGCAGCAATTTCAGCAGTACCGTCTCGGCCTGATCGTCGCGGTGATGGGCGAGGGCGAGCAGGGTGCCTGCGGCAAGATGTTGCGAAAAGGCTTGATAACGCGCGCTGCGCGCCGCGGCTTCGATACCCCGCCCGGAGGCGCGTTCGACGTGCACGGGTAATACCGTGACCGGTACCTCAAGCTGGCGGCAGAAGGCCTGCACCTGTTCGGCCCATTGTGAGCTATGGGGGTGTAAACGGTGATCGACGTGCACGGCACTCAGATCCCGGTCCCGGGCCGCAGGCAGCCGGGACAAGGCGTGCAGCAGGGCGCTTGAATCCGGGCCGCCGCTGAAGGCTACGGCGAGCGGACCAGCTGGTGCCGCAGATAGAGCGTGTGCAAGTCGGGTGGGTAGGGAATCGTCATGCATGGGTGTATCAGGCCAGAGCCGTGGGGACATTGCAATGCTGCAGAAGTAAGTCGCCTTGCTGTCGGCTTGCTCGCACACTAAGTCTGGCGCATGCTGCGCGCCTTGTCTGGGGTCATACATGGCACACTCATTGGAACACTGGTTGAGTTATCTGCATCACCTGCATGCCCGGGATATAGAGCTGGGTCTGGAGCGGATTCGCCAGGTCTGGCAAGCCCTGGGTGCGCCTCCGCCAGCGCCCTGTATCATCAGCGTTGCGGGCACCAACGGCAAGGGTTCGACCGTAGCCTTGTTGCAGGCTATGTTGACGGCCTCGGGACACCGCGTGGGTACCTATACTTCACCGCACTTGGTGCGCTACACCGAGCGAGTGCAGATTGCTGGAGTTGAAGCTAGCGCTGAGGATTTTTGTACAGCCTTCGAGCAGATCGAGCGGCTCCGGGGGCCGGTTACCCTGACCTATTTCGAGTTTGGCACTCTGGCGGCCCTTCTGTTGTTCGCCAAGG
>CAJXGK010000283.1 GCA_913053815.1 uncultured Rhodanobacteraceae bacterium | reverse complement strand
ATGATCCTGGAGCACGGGTCGGTATCGAGCATCCTTGCGGTTCCTCGCTAGGATCGGGGGATTCCGCACCAGTGGGCGGGCTCGGCGACCGACAAGGTGCGGTGAGGGGTCGTCTGCGACTAATGAGAGGGTGGGTATTGATGAATGCGGTACGTTTTCTAGTAGAGGGCCGGGTACAGGGCGTGGCGTTTCGTGCCGCCACTCGAACCGAGGCACTGCGCTTGGGGCTGACTGGGCGGGTTTGTAACCTGCCTGATGGTCGGGTTGAAGTGGTGGCGGAGGGCTCGGTTGAGTGCCTAGACGAACTGGAGCGTTTTCTGCATGTCGGTCCTGCGCTTGCCCAAGTTTGCACCGTGCACCGTAAGAGCATCGATGTCACAGAACGGCAGGGCTTCTGTCTCCTCTTGAATCGAAATTTCGTGTGTCGCGCCTGATGTGGCCCTGGGAGTCGCGAACCGAACGCCTTCCAAAGCCATTTCGTCAACAATGACTCGGCAACCACGACTCATAAAACTGGATTCAAACTCATCTCCACTATCATCCCGTAAGTTGTATCGGGCGGCCCATGGAGTATTTCCTTATGGCGCTGGGCTAAGGCTCATCTTAGTCGCAGCCATTCAGCCCAGATCCGCGGGTGGCAGCCCTTGGCGTTGGCGTATGGCCATATTTTTCAGAACGGCTACAAAGTCCCTGGTATAGGCTTGCATATTGAACAGTTCTGAATGATCACGGCTTTGTTGAAGCTGTTGTCGCAAGGTTTGAAGGGCCTCTGGATGGTTGCCTAGATCGGTGGCAGTGCGGATAAAAGCAGCGTCATCGGTGGCGTTGAGGGCATCCAGTCCGAGTTGCTGATTGAGACTACCCGCCACCCGCGAAGCGAAGTTGTGACCGGGACAGGTTAGTACGGGACAACCCGCCCAGAGTGCATCTGAGGTGGTATGGGCGTTGTAGGGATGACTGTCCAGGAACAGGTCGGCGTGCCGGAACAAACCCAGGTACTCAGCATGCGGGCGTTGCTGGGCAAACACCAGACGCGATGCTTCGATACCGTGAGTGGTGGTGTAGTGTCGTAAACGGTTCTGGGCATCCGTACCGGGATCCAGCAACCAGAGCACACTGCCAGGGGTAGCCCGTAGCACGGCTAGCATCCGCTCGAAACTCGCTGGATTGATTTTGAAGCGGGCATTAAAACAAACGAAGACCGTGCCCTGCTTGGGCAGCCCTAGTGCGCTGCGTGAGGGTGGTGGAGTTATCGTGCGGCTCGGATCGTTGGGTTGGTAACAGCGTGGCAGCCAGGCGATTGATTCGCTGTAGTGGGCACGTTCTTGCGTTGGTAACACGAAGTGATCGGCTATCAGATAGTTGATCCAGGGCATAGACGAGGTACCGGGATAGGCCAGCCAGTTAACCTGGATAGGTGCGGGTCGTAAAGCGAACACCTCGGGCCGACCCCCGGCACACCAGCCATCAAGGTCGAGCAGAATTTCAATCTGATCGTCGTGGATATGCTGGGCAATGGTGGGGGCCGGTAGGCCGTGAGTTTGCTGGAAGATCGATGCCGCGGCCTGCAGTCGGCTACGTAGCTCGCTGCCATCATCGGGGCTGCTGGCATACAGGGCCAGCAATTCGATATCGGGATGAGCGCTCAGGGCTTCCAGTAAGGCTACGGTGAGAACTCCGGTAGCATGTTGATGAAAGCCGTTGGCAACCAGGCCGATCCGCATGGGTGCATCTCTCGCCACCGGTAGTGGGGTAAGTCCAAGTCGTTCGCGTAGGTTGTGGGAGCCGGCTTCAATCTGTGCTGCACGGGTGGCTGCGCAGCGGCACAACAGGGCGGGAGAAACTTCCTCGGCCAGCAGGACGAAGGGCGAGATGCCGGGGCTACGGTGTCGTATCGCCTGCTGCAATCGTTCTGAGAGTGCGGGCAGATCGTTCCAGGCGCAGCGTTGCCGCTCCACGAATACCAGTTGTCCGAGGGCGGCATCATCCGGGGGATTCAAACGCAAGGTCCGTCGATATGCGCTGGCCGCCTTATCAAGGAGTCCGAGTTCTTCGGCCATCAATCCCTGTTGGTAGGTAAATTGGGGATCGCTGGGGACTAGGCGGGCGCCCTCATTGTAGGCATCAAGGGCTTGGGCATAACGATCCTGGGCGGCCAGGATATGGCCGAGCAAAAGCCAGCCCTGCGGGTGTGGGCGGCGAGCCAGAGCCTGGCGGGTGTGTTGCTCCGCCGCCTCGGGTTGGCCCAGTGCCAGTTCAACGGCAGCCAGGTTGATTTGGGCCCCAGGGTGATCGGGCTCCACCTTGATGGCAGCATGATAGGCCTCACCTGCACCGAGCAGGTCGCCCATGGCATGCCGGGCATTACCCAGGCCGTTCCAGGCGGCTGCTTGGGTCGGGGCAAGCGGTAATGCTTCGGTAAAAGTTTGGGCGGCTTTAGCGGCTTCGCCGCAGGTCAATAGGGCACTACCCAAGTTACAGTGGGCTTCGAAATTGGCAGGATCTAAGGCTATTGCTGTACTCAGTGCGGAACACGCAGGCTCAATGCGATCGGCCATCAGTAAAGCCAGGCCATGCAGACGGGCGACTTCGGCGTTCTTCGGCCAGGCGATCCGGAGCTGTACTACTTGATGTTCCGCCTCGCTGACACGCTGCTGTACCAGCAGCTCTGTAACAGTTTGCAGGGCTTTGTTCAATGCAGTAGTGGAGGCATTGTTCATGGCATCAGGCCATACCAGAGATAACTTTGCCGTTGCCAGCCGTGGCCTTGATAGGGCCGTTGGAGAGGGTGGTTATGGGGGTCGGTTTCAGGGGCTAAGCGCTGGGCGCTGGAATGCTGCCCGCGCTCGCGATCCGCCTTCAGCAGAGCATCGGCGACTCCGTGACGTCGCGCTGTGGGCATGACATGCCGGTCCTTGAGCGGCCGGATCCACACCATATCGACCGAATTCCAGAGGGGGTGCAGTTGGGTAAAGCCTGCCGCATACGAAGCGTTGTGGGCCGGCAATATGCTTGAATCGTCGGGGCCGGAGTCGGAGTCGGGGTCGGGGCTCGGGGTGAAAAGCCTTCGAGGTTGCCGTAGATTGGAGGCTTGCGCGTAGCCCTGTCGGTAGGCATCGAATAGGGGTGCCCGGGCATTGAGCGTGTCGTGGGCAGCTCGAGTAATAACAAGATTCATATGGGGTGGGCGAGTGCTTGGCGGCGTTCATGTAGATCTTCACGGGCCAGGGCATCGAAGAGTTCGTCGAGATCACCCTGCAGAATCGCGTCCAATTGATGCAAGGTCAGGCTGATGCGGTGGTCGGTGACCCGCCCCTGGGGAAAGTTGTAGGTGCGAATTCG
>CAJXGK010000282.1 GCA_913053815.1 uncultured Rhodanobacteraceae bacterium | reverse complement strand
AGCGTGCGCTTTCGATCGGACATGGAAGCGATGTCTTGGCCTTCGATGAAGATTTGACCCGCCGTCGGCAGGTCCAGCCCGCCAACAAGGTGCAAGAGCGTGCTCTTGCCCGAACCGGAAGGCCCCATAAGAGCAAAAAAGTCTCCCCCGGTAATATCCAGATTAATGTCGTGCAAGACTTCGATCTTCTGCTTGCCGCGCACATAAGTCTTGCTGAGTTGCCGGATTTCAATCAATGCGCCCATCTTGCACCTCACTGGAAATCGAAACGAATTCTCACTATCACTGTCCCGAATTCGAAATGACCCGTACCCGGGAACCATTGGCCAGCCCGCTCGGTGGATTGCGAATGACCTTGTTACCAACCTGTAGACCCGTGCGCACCTGCTGCAGGCCCTGATAGGTATGTCCCAGAGCAACGGCAACGAGCCTGACTCGCCCATCTTTGCGCACGACGAATACTAAGGAGTGACCGCCCGACCTCACTACAGCATCTTTCGGGATCAGCAGCTCCTTGGGTGGAGTTTCGGTCTTTACCCCGGCCGCAAGAAAATTCACCCGCACGCCCATATCGGGAAGGATCCGCGGGTCTTTCTGCTCCAGCGCCACCCGTACTTTTACCGTAGCTTTGCTTTTGTCAGCCGTCGGCACGATAGCGATCACATGGGCAGGAATGGTCCAGTGTGGGTAAGCATTCAACACCGCCGTTGCCTGCTGGCCTGGAAATATGCGATGCAGGTACGCCTCGTTGACATCGACATCCACTTCCAGGGAATTCATGTCCACGATCGTTGCCACACCGGTACGGGTAAACCCTCCGCCAGCGGAGAAAGGTGAGACGATCTCCCCCACCTGCGCGGCCTTGTCGGTGATAACGCCCGCAAAAGGTGCCCGCACAAAGGTATAGCTGTAGGCGACCTCAGCCTCTCGCCGCCGTGCTATAGCAATCTTAATCTGGTCGCGGGCACCGGCCCATGCTGCCGCCGTGCTTTGTTTATTCGCCAACGCTTGATCCAGGGTTTGCCTAGGTGCCAAACCACGCTGCACCAGCTGCCGTTCGCGCTGCCAAGTCAGCTTAGCTAGTTCAGCCTGGGCACGATATTGACCCAGCGAGGCCCGCGTCGCCGCCTCCTGCGCCTGCGCCAGAATTAGCGCCGCTTGGGCCTGGGCATCATCCAGACGGGCCAGCAACTGGCCTTTGCTGACTTGCTCGCCTTCTTCGACGTGCACCTCAACAAGCCGACCGGTCACTTGCGCCGAAACCGTCGCCGCCCGCCGCGCGGTCACATAACCATTGGCCTGCAACACAGCGCCGGAGTTGCCGGCAATCGGTGCGACGACTTCAGCCACCCGAACGACCGGAGTCTCCCGTGACCACCACCCGCCCCCCGCAACCAGCAACAGCAGAATCAGTAGCAACCCGCCACCCATCCAGACCCACCAGTGACGAAGGGGGGTCTCCTGATCACGCTGACTGCGGTCTATGCGCAGTTGATCCAATAAATCAGTATTGGCCACAACAACCCTCTAACACGTAAGTTCCAATATCTACATGCTGCCGCATTACCTAATGTCTGACCAGCTACCTTGATCAGGATTCGTTTATGACAGATGTCAGCGCGGTTCGAGCTATACGTGCACCCTATACCTGTCTATGCTTTGCCTGTTTCCATCCCGATGAAGGTTTATGTCCACACCCTTTACTCCTCCTGCACCTGTTTATCTGCCCGTAGCCCATACACCAACACTTTTTCCGGTACATCGGGTGTACTGCATCGGTGGTAATTATCTGGCCCACGCTAAAGAGATGGGTTCTAAAACTAACCACCAACAACCCTTTTTTTTCATGAAACCGGCTGACGCACTGCAACCCAGTGGTGAGGTACCCTACCCATCCGCCACGCATAATTTGCACCATGAAGTCGAAATGGTGGTGGCCCTAAAGCAGGGAGGCCACGACATTCCTTGTGAGCAGGCACTGGATTGCATCTATGCCTACGCGGTGGGCCTGGACCTGACCCGACGTGACCTGCAAGCCGCAGCTAAACAAGGGGGGCTACCCTGGGACGCTGCCAAAGGCTTCGATCATTCCGCACCGCTGTCAAAACTACATAGAATGGAGGATATCGGGCACCCAGACGCGCGGACGCTCAGCCTCACGGTCAACGGGGAACCCCGCCAACAAGGGCGGACCGATACCATGATCCATAATGTGGCCTCAATCATCCATGAGTTGTCACTGTTATGGCTACTGCAACCCGGTGATGTCATCTTTACCGGTACACCTGCTGGAGTTGGGGCCCTACAAGTGGGTGATCAATTCCATGCAGAACTTGAAGATATTGCCGTCCTCGAAGGCCGGATTCTTCCCAGCATTTAGCCAAACTGAGGCCGTCTCAGATTTATTTTCACCCAGAGCGCTGATTTTCTTTGATAAAACCCAATCACATGGGATAGCCAAATTTGTCATGAAATACTTCACTACGATTTGAGTTTCTCATGCAACTGTTGATTGGAGATATCACTACATTGGCCGTTGATGGCATCGTCAATGCTGCTCATCCGGGCCTCCTGGGAGGAGGCGGTGTGGATGCGGCCATCCACCAGCGTGCCGGCCCGCAACTATTGGAAAGCTGTCGCAAACTACCTGAGATCTCTCCAGGAATACGTTGCCCGACTGGCCAGGCACGTATCACCCCCGGGTTTGGTCTCATGGCCCGGTATGTCATTCATACCGTCGGACCGGTCTGGCGCGGCGGGCACTTTCATGAAGCCGAGGCTTTGGAAAGTTGTTATTGCAACAGCATGCTCGTCGCCTCTGAATATGGCTTACACCGTATCGCCTTCCCCGCCATCAGTTGTGGCGTCTATGGGTTTCCTCTCGATCAGGCCGCCCGAATTGCCCTGCGAACCCTGGCCAAGGCCCAAGACAACAGCTCAGCACCCCAACACGTGGTACTGGTTATTTTCAGTACCTCCCATGCTATCTACTACTGGCAGGCGGCGGATGCTCTGGGCTTGATACTGTCAGGCTAGGCTGCTGAACGATTTTCAAAACCAATACTTTCCACCGATATAAGTCACTCGTGTAGAGCAGACGGGATGGCAATCCACCCCGTCGTGAGTATCCGTTTACAATTGCCCCGAAGCTCAATGCAGACTGTCGTCGAGAATCCTGGGGGTAACAAAAATCAATAGTTCGGCCTTGGTGTTATTGCGCGATTTATTCCGAAACAGGAAGCCCACCCCCGGAATATCACCGAGGCCAGGAACCTTGGTCACCGTGTTCTGCTTGTTGATTTCGTAGATGCCGCCCAACACCACCGTCTGACCATTATCGACCAACACT
>CAJXGK010000281.1 GCA_913053815.1 uncultured Rhodanobacteraceae bacterium | reverse complement strand
GGGAGCAGGCGGGTAAACGGATTGGAAGCCAGTACGGTAAACAGCAGAAAACCGGCACTGACCAGACCCAGCACGCCAATGACCCGCGCTGCGAAAACCTCGGGGAGACTGCGAGAGCGGAATACAACCGCAACCTCCCATAGCCCGAGCAGTAAAATCCATAGCAGCAGTGAACCCTCTTGGGCTCCCCACACAGCGGAAAAAAGATAGTACCAGGGCAATGTGAGGTTGGAGTTCTGGGCGACGTAGGCCACCGAGAAATCATGGGTCAGGAAAGCCCAGGTGAGAATGCCAAAGGAGAGTGCTACAAATGCGACCTGACCGATTGCTACGGGTCGGGCCATGGCCATCATGGGACGATCTTCAAGCCAGGCACCAAGAAAAGGGATGGTGGCTTGTACACAGGCCAGCAGCAGAGCCAATATCAATGCAAATTGTCCAAGTTCCGGGATCACTGCGTCCCTCCGGTATCGGCTACGTTCACATGATTTTTGAGGTGGGCCTTGGCCATGGCTTCGCGTAATGAGGGCGGCATGTATGTAGCATCGTGCTTGGCCAGTACCTCGGTGGCGATGAAGTGTTTACCCTGCATGTACCCGGTGGCAATGACGGCCTGATTGGCGCGGAATAGGTCAGGCAGGATGCCGGTATATTGTACCGGCAGGGTGGCGTTGCCGTCGGTAACGACAAAGTCGACTTGCAGTGAATGGGCATGGCGCCGTATCGAGCCTTTCTGGACGATGCCCCCAAGCCGGAAGCTCTGCAATGTTTCGGCCTTGCCGGCCAGAACCTGACTGGGCAAAAATAGATAACTGACGTTCTGTTGCACGCCATAAACAATGGCGGTGGTGGCCAGCGATACGGCAAATAAAATAAGACCGACAAAAATCAGTCGTCGTTTCCGAATGGCTTTCATGAGGATTTCCTGCGGAGTGCTTGACGTAGCAGAATCGCGCGAAATTGCCGTATGAAATTCCGGCGGCGTCTGGATGTCATGATCAAGTCTGTAGCGAGTACCAGAAAAAACACCGCATAGGCGGGCCATACATAGGCGGCAAAGCCACCCATAGCAAAAAATTCACGCATTCTTGGTGCCCTCCGTGACAATTTGACGAACCCAATCCTTGCCTCGTTCACGTTCCAGCACAGCAATGCGCGCGCGCCCGAGTAGGCTGACCCCATAATACAGTTTGGTGGCGATCATCATGGCCAGAATGGGCCACAGCATGGAGAGACTGATACTGGATGGGGCGAAGATCCGCACTGTAGTGCCTTGATGCAAGGTGTTCCACCACACGACTGAATAATGCACGATCGGTAGATTGACCACCCCCACGATGATTAAAAATGCAGCGGCACGGGCACCCTGACGTTCATTTTCGAAGGCGTGATAGAGGCCGATAATGCCCAGATAGATGAACAGCAGTACCAATTCCGAAGTCAGTCGGGCATCCCAGGTCCAGTAGGTACCCCACATCGGCTTACCCCAGAGTGAGCCGGTCACCAGAGTGATGAAGGTGAACGCTGCGCCGATCGGGGCGGATTCCATGGCGATAATCTCAGCGAGTTTTATGCGCCATACCAAGGCGACTAATCCACTAATTGCCATGACGCCATAAATAAATAGACTCATCCAGGCGCTGGGTACGTGAATGAAAATGATTCGGTAAGCATCACCTTGTTGGTAATCGGGGGGGGCAAGGAGCAATCCACCGATCAAACCGGCGATAGCAAAAACCACGGTGCCCACCCATAGCCAAGGGCGCAAATAGCCCGCAAATTCATAGAAAAAAGGCGGTGAACCGAGTTTGTGAAACCAAGTCTTGAACGCGTTCATGCGTCGAGAGTAATCCTGAGGGCTGTGGCGCAGGCTACCGGTGCCAGAACCAGGGTCAGAGCCAACGTCGCACTCAACCAGGCAAGTGGTGCGATCCAGGGTAATCCCTGCTCTACGGCCGAAACGGCCCCGGCGGCGAAAATCACCACTGGAACAATGAGTGGCAACAACATCAGGGAAAGAAGCATACCAGAGCGCCGTGTACCTGCGGTTAATGCAGCCAGCATCGATCCCAACAGAGCGAGCAAGGCACTGCTCAGAACCAGGGCGAGAAACAGTACCGGTTGGGCCTGTGCAGGTAGGCCCAGCATATAGCCGAGAATCGGCCCGGCAATCAGCAGGGGGCAAGCCGTGACCAGCCAGTAGGCCAGGATGCGAGCCGCCATCAAAAAACTGAGTGATTGTGGAGCAAGCACCATCTGCGCCAACACCCCATCTTCAAGGTCGCTACGAAACAGATTATCCAAGGCCAGCAACATAGCCAGCAATACCGTGACCAGGACGATCCCCCCGGATACCCGAGCCAGTAGCTGGTGATCCGGCCCTAACGCAAAAGGGAAAAGAATGGCCACAATCATGGCATACAGGACGGGCATGGCCGCATCGCCGCGGCGGCGCCAGGCAAGTAATAGATCGCGTTGCAGTATAGCCAAAAAACCTGAAAATAAACTGGGACTTGTCATAGATTCAATCGTAATTTACGGGGTTCTTCCTGGCGGAACGATACCGCTCCATGGGTGGTGACCAGGGCGGCGCCGCCACGCTGCAGATGCCGGTCAAGCATGATATTGACCAAGTCGATCCCGGTACGATCAAGGTTGGCGAAAGGTTCATCGAGCAACCAGAGGCGAGCGTTTCCAAGATTCAGTGCGGCCAGCGCAACGCGTTTTTTCTGCCCAGCGGAAAGACTACGGACCGGCTCATCTTCAAAGCCACGAAGTCCGACTTCGGTAAGACACAGGTCAGCGGTCATCCCTTTGCGACATCCGTATAGGCCGACCGAGACCCGCAGATTCTCACGGGCGCTCAAGTCTCCCTTCAAGCCAAGTTGGTGGCCGAGTAGACGGGTCTCGGCCCGTGCTCCATCGGTTCCGGGGGGGTATCCGCTGATACGTACTTCCCCGCTGGAGGGACGCAGCAAGCCGGCCAGTATGTTTAGCAGCGTCGTTTTGCCACTGCCATTGTCACCTTCAACAAAGCTCAATTCACCTGCCTCAAGATGAAAATCGAGAGGTCTGAGTATCGGTTCATCCCTACGACTGAACGCCAGCGCGTGGGCTTCTACCAGGGTGCGGGCATCGGTGCTGAAATGGCTCATAAGGTAGGGAGAATCCCAACCGCCTGGTGGATCGTGGGAGATGGTAACGAGAGCGTAGAATGATGAGCCATAATTTCTATATATTTAAGGTAATCAGCTGTTATATTTAATCAATCCCACGGAAAAACAGGTCGCTGTCCCCAGTGTTCTCGACAGACTACCCAGCTATTCTATCTAATTTCTCCAAGGTAAACCCCCAGCTCTGCTG
>CAJXGK010000280.1 GCA_913053815.1 uncultured Rhodanobacteraceae bacterium | reverse complement strand
TTTTCTGCACGATGACGGCCGGGTGCTTATGCCTACCGCACGCCATATCTGGAATCAATTATTGACGATTTCTCCAAAGATCCAAGGATATCTTGCGGGTGATCCTTCGTATGACGCATTTGATCGGCTTAAGGAAGTTGCAGAAAGCCAGGGCAAGACCATCTACGAGGAGCTAGCCCAAATTCACCGGGAACGACTGACCCGTGAACGTGATAAGGGAACCTATACTTTTGCTGCACGGCGCAGAGCTGTGGAGCGTATCGGGCTACCGCAGGTTCGAGATCACCGACTGGCTATTCTGGAGCGGGAGGAACACGAATGGTTTGCACAACTGGAACGTAGAGCTCAAATTATCCCGGAAATGGTGCCCTTACTTCTGATCCGTCTGGATGGAGGAGGTGCCAATGGATAGTTGGCGAAACCAGATTCTGAAAGAGTTCACTCCCCAAGTTGCCCGCCTGACACTGGTGGCCGACCCGGATGGTCTTCTTTTGGAAGAAGGTATTCTGCACGGGATTCGCGAGCGGGGTTTCGAACTAATCCCCTTCGAAGATCATGTCGCATTCCGTTACGCCTACGAATCTAAATTCCGCTCTCGATGGGATAAGGGTGTACACACTGACCTGGTAGTCGTATTGAGATCACCGTCGAGCGACCTGGACTCTCTACCCTACGATCTTTTGCAGGTAGGTCGAAGGCTGTCTTTCAATCTTGGAGACCTGTTTCCCAATCTGAGTTACCCGGTGGTTGCTGCGTTGGACGCGCAAGACCTTGATGCACTTTTTCGGGCGCAGATCCAGCACACGCCCGGTAACATGGGTGATAACGCAACAAAGGAATTCGCGCTGCGCCATGTATTCGAGATTGCACCTGAACTTATCAAGCAGCCGTCTGATCTTCTGCGCGTCTTGTTGCGCCGTCATTACCGGGGCCAACGGATACCTGCCATTCTTGACCAGCGTTTTATTCAGGTACTCAGGCAGAACGGGCTGTTCGAAAAGTGGCCGCTTGACAAGATCATTTCCGACCGCGAGGCATTCTTTGCCTTCCTGCAGGAACGTTGGCCGGCATTCCTGGATCGTATGGCCACCCAGAGACAACCAACGACAGTGAACGAAGACAGGGAGGCTTACGGACTACACAAATCGGCAGGACAGCCGATTTGGACGGCTGAACGCCGCCTCGAAGAGGGACGAGCCACGGAGGGCGAGTATCAATACGCCGGCCCATTGGTCCTCCCCTTCGACCATGACGACATTCGCGTTTATATCGACAACCTTTTTCTCGAGGGCCTGCTCCATTCAGTGACTTATGATCATGCCGCTGATTTAACATCGACTTGGGTTGGAATTGGGATCCGGACCGATCCGGCAATTGATAGCCAGCGCAGGCTGGACCGGTTGATCGAAACAATCCGGGGCACCATTCCCACAGAGGATGCCAAGCACGCGGACTGGTTCCGCTTTGGATACGCCTATGCCGAAATCAGTGTCCTTGAACACGATTTGGGCAGTGAATTGTCAAGTGATGCCAAGAAGCGTATCGCATCACTTCGCTTATCTGTTGATCCGGCATTCCTTACGTGGGTTCAGAACCGGTTTGCCGGTCTGTCAAACCTGCCTCCCGTTCCGCCGGCAATGCTTCATCACATTCCGAGGCTATTAGCCAGAAAACTTAGCGACTCACGTAACCAAAAGGTCGCATTTCTACTGGTGGATGGTTTGGCTCTGGACCAGTGGATCGTTTTGCGTGAGGTGCTGCAATCTCAAAGGCCGGATCTGACCTTCCGCGAAAGTGCCGTGTTTGCCTGGATACCCACCGTTACATCAGTATCCCGGCAGGCAGCCTTTGCCGGCAAGCCACCGATTTACTTCCCCGCGAGCATCCATACCACGAACAGGGAACAATCTCTGTGGACACAGTTCTGGGCGGATCAGGGGCTAGCAGGGCCCGCTGCAGCCTACGCCAGGGGCATTGGAGACGGTGACATCGGCAAGGTTCGTGAGATCTTATCACACCCCCAGATTCGTGTTGCCGGGCTGGTTGTCGACAAGGTTGACAAGATTATGCACGGCATGGAGCTGGGTGCCGCCGGTATGCTCAATCAGGTGCGCCAATGGGCTATGCAGGGCTTTATGTCCGAACTGATTGACACCCTTCTCAACCAGGGCTTTCAAATTTTATTGAGCTCCGACCATGGCAACATCGAGGCAAAAGGTTGTGGGCGACCAGCAGAAGGCGCGATCGCGGATGTGCGGGGGATGCGCGTTCGCGTGTATCCGGATGACCTGTTGCGGGCAGCAGTCAAGGAACGCTTTCCTGATGCCATTGAATGGCCGTCTCTCGGTCTGCCGGAGGATTATCGCGCCCTGCTGGCCCCACATCGAAAGGCATTCATTCGTGATGGCGAAACCATTGTTGGCCACGGCGGAATTTCTATCGAAGAGCTGATTGTCCCTCTGATTCAAATTGAACACCTGCCTGTGCGTGAAACGCAGACAGGAAGTGAGATATGAACCCTCCTCGTAAACAGCAGATTGGTTTCAGCCAGCGGGTCCGTCTTGAATGGCTCCAGTACACCACGAATCTTGTCTTGGCCGGGAATGACAATGCAGCAGTCAACAGTGCGCTACAGGAACTATTGCAGGGCAAGGTCTCCGTAGGCGGAAACGCAGTTCGTGGTAACAAAGAGAAGGTTATCACTATCTTGATGAAGATCTGGCTTACTGTGCCGGATGAGCTTGAAGCTACTCGCAACGGCGGCCTAGAGCTGTTACATACTCTACCTCGCAAAGACCAGATTGCCGTACATTGGGGTATGGCGATGGCTGCTTATCCATTCTGGGCGGCGGTCGCCGCGCACACCGGTCGGCTCCTGCGTCTTCAGGGGACAGCTGCGGCTGCACATGTTCAGCGGCGGGTGCGCGAACAATATGGAGAGCGCGAAACTGTTTCAAGAGCGGTGCGGCGTGTTATTCGGACCTTCGTTGACTGGAAGGTTTTAACCAAGGCCGAAGAAAAAGGCATCTACACCCAGGGTGCCAGCTACTCCATAGATGACCCGAAACTTATCTCCTGGCTTATTGAAGTTTCCTTGCATGCAGGCTCTAATAGCTCAGCTGTGATCAAAAACCTACTGAACAGTACAAGTCTTTTCCCCTTTCGACTCACGCACATGCCAGCAGAACACTTGGTGTCCCTATCACCACGATTGGAGTTGTTACGTCAAGGGCTTGATGAAGATTGGGTAATACTGAAATAAAGTACGCAGTGAATAAAATCACCCATTATTCCACATATTCCAGCAGCTCTCCCACCTGGCAGCCAAACAGCTTGCATAATCGATCAATGGCTTCCAGATCCACCCGGGTCGCTGTCTCTTTATAGAGCAGGGTAATCGTATTTCGATGCAACCCAGTCTCTCGGGCCACATCAGCGATATTCATTTTGTGTTCCCCCATCA
>CAJXGK010000279.1 GCA_913053815.1 uncultured Rhodanobacteraceae bacterium | reverse complement strand
CTGGGATGAATGCCGGGTTGAACCGGTGGGGAGAATTCGAACAGGGCGGCGATCTTGGCGAAAGTGACGTAGGGATCCTTCGCAACCAGAGTGGGTACCGGGCAGTGCTTGGCCTGATCTGCTGCTAAAACCACCGCTCCCGCCTGCGTGCTGGCCAGCTGATTGGCGTAACGAGGGTTAGCCATAAAGGCCAGCTGATCCCGATTCGCACGGGCCAGGGTGGCCACGCCATGAATGAGTGTATCAGCGGCTCCGTGCCGTTCCAGCGTGAAGCGTGTCGCCAATTCGCCCAGGCAAAATGTTGGTGCTGATTTCCTCATCCACGGATCTCCATGCCCCCCTGCCGTTCTGACATCAGAAAGTAGTCCCGAAGGTGAACTGCAGGCGTTCAAGATAGGGAGCCTCTGCGGCCGAGTAATGCAAGGGCTGAGCGTAGCTGATATCGATGGGGCCAATCGGGGCTCGCCACTGCAGACCGATCCCCACTGAGGTGGCCATTTGTCTCCAGCTGAACTGGCGGGTGGAGGCAAATACATTGCCGGTGTCGTAGAACACCGAGATCCGTGTTGTATTGCTGTTTTTGAAAAAGGGTAGAAAGGCTTCAACTCGGGCCAAAACCTTGAAGGCGCCGCCAATCGGCTGGGCTTGCAGATAACTGTGAACGCTTTCCTTGGGACCGAGAGTATTGGCACGGTAGCCGCGCACGTCCGTTACCCCTCCACCGTAGAAATTCTGCCAGAACGGAAAGGCAAATTTACTGTCCCTGCCATAGGTACTCCCATAACCAAGGTTACCAACCAGGCCCAGCACGAAGCCCTTGGGCATAGGGAAATAGTTACTCGAACTGAGGTTAAGCTTGTAGTACTCAACGGTTGACCCCGGTAGGGCGATCTCGGCGGAGAAGTACTGCAGCCCGCCTCGGGAAGGCGTGAAATAGCGGTTGCGGGTGTCATGTGCGTAGGACAGAGTTCCGGTCCAGGCATGAATAGTGTGATGACCGATTTGTTTCTGATAGTCAATCAGTGACTGTGGAGTTAACCCTGGATAGGTGTTGACGGTATTGCTACTCAAACCCATACCGACGTTGATGGTATCGGTCTCGCTGATCGGGATCCCCAGGTAGGTCGAAAAGGCCTTGGTGTTAAAGAGAAATGCCGCAATATTAGCTTGGCCTTGATTAAGTGCGGTGTAACGCAGGTTATAGCCAAGGCTGATACCGTTGGGGGTAAAGTACGGATCAAGGTAGCTGAAAACATATTGTTTGAGGTACGTACTTTGCTGAATTTGCGCAGAAACCTGTTTGCCGGTACCGAGGAAATTACGTTCGGAAACCGAGATGCTACCGATAATTCCGGAAACTTGCGAATAGCCCAGGCCGAACTGCAAGGCTCCCGATGGTTGTTCCTTTACACTGACGACCAGATCGACTTCGTCGGGGCTGCCGGGGACCCGGTCGGTCTTGATATCGACTTTCTTGAAGAAACCCAAACGTTCAAGACGAACCTTGGAACGGTCGATGGCCGCCTGCGAATACCAACCACCTTCGAATTCTCGCATCTCGCGACGCAGTACGATATCTTCCGTGGTCGTGTTGCCTTTGAAAATGATACGGCGTACGTATACGCGCGGTCCCGGCTGCATGAAAAAGGTCACCTCAACCGTATGCTTTACCTTATCCAGGTGGGGTATGGGCGTAACCTTGGCAAAAGCATAGCCGACATCGGAAAGCATGGCAGTGATGGCTTTCGAGGTGTATTCGGCGCTAGCCCGAGAAAATGATTCGCCCGGCTTGAGTTGTACCAACCGCATCAGTGACTTCTCGGGAAAGATCAACTTGCCTAGTAACTTGATTGAGGAGACTTGGTACAGGTGGCCTTCGATCATGTTGGCCGTAATGTACATATTTTCCTTGTTGGGACTGATCGAAACTTGTACCGAATTGAGCTGAAAGTTGGCATAGCCACGATTCAGATAAAAATTCTGTAGGCGATCCAGATCACCGGAAAGTTTCTCGCGCGAATACTGATCATCGTGTTTGTACCATGACAGCCAGTTGCTGGTGTTGGATTCCCAGTTGTTGCGGATCTGTTTTGGGGAAAAGGTGTGATCACCCACTAGGGTAATCTCGCGGATGCGCGCCGCTTTACCCTCGTGGATTTCGATGTCAATAGCGACGCGGTTGCGATCCAGATGGGTGACGTGCGGCGCAATGCTGACATTATATTTACCGCGGTTGTAGTACTGGCGTAACAATTCCTGTTGCACTCGGTCGAGGGCCAGACGGTCGAAGGTGTCGCCGGTGGCAAGGCCAATCTGCTTCAGTCCCTTCACCAGCTCTGGGGTTTTGATATCTTTGTTGCCACGGATATCAATCTTGGAAATGGTCGGCCGCTCGACAACCTTGACGATGAGCAGGTCCCCTTGTCGTTGCAGAGCGATATTGCTGAAAAAGCCCGTGGCAAACAGGGACTTGATTGCTACCTTGGCTTGTTCATTGGTGAGTGTGCCCCCCTTGTCCAGGGTCAGGTAGCTGAGCAGCGTACCTGGTGAGATACGACGCAGCCCTTCGACACGAATTCCGGAGATGACAAATGGCTCAAATGCTTGGCTCTTGGCTGCGAAGCAGGCAAGCAAAATCAGGGCGGCAACACGCTTCATGCAGGGATTCCATAGATTGAGGGGGCTGGGAGGAGCCCACGCTAAAGGTAACGATCAAGTGGCCAGTCGCAACAAGTCGTTGTAAAAAGCCAGCCCCATCAATGCGACCAGCAGAAGGATGCCGAGATATTGACCGGCAATCATCACGCGTTCGCTGACAGGGCTGCCCTTGACCAACTCAATAAGGTAATACAGCAAATGGCCCCCGTCCAAGATTGGTATAGGAAGGAGGTTCATGATGCCCAGGCTAAGCGAGACAATGCCGAGGAAATAAAGAAACCAGGCCACCCCGAGGTCGGCGGAAGTATTGGCATATTGGGCGATGGAGATCGGCCCGGACAAGTTTTTCAGTGAAGCCTGACCGTTGAGCATATGGCCGATCATCTGCACGGTCTGTGCCGAAAGATTCCAGACTTCATCGATTGATGCGGGAACCGCCGCGAAGGGGTTTTTGCGGTCGACCGTATCGTAACGCGCCCGATATGGAGCGGCGACTACCCCAAGTAGCCAGATGGTTTTACCGGCAGCCGTCTTGCTGGGTTGCGGATGAGCAGTGAGGGTGAGGATGCGGCGGTCTCGCTCAATCTGAACTTGCAATGTGCGGTGGGGACCGGCTAGTGCATGAATAGTACTGACTAGATCATTCCAGTTGCGTATCGGCCGCTGGTCAATAGCCAGGATTTTGTCTCCGGGTCGCATGCCGGCGGTTGCCGCGGCACTGTCGGTCTCAACTTTGCCAACAATAGCGGGTATCAGCAGTTGTTGTGGAACCAGCCCGATGTGTTGCAAGGCAGCGGATTGGCCCAGTC
>CAJXGK010000278.1 GCA_913053815.1 uncultured Rhodanobacteraceae bacterium | reverse complement strand
GTGGAACCCGGTCTGCGCCCACGAGCCTCGATGTCCCTCAAGGGGGCCAATCTCGCCCGGGTGTTCAATATTGCCGGACGACTGGACTTCAACACCCGACCGCTGCGGCTGGAGCTGGAAGAATTGCCGCAACTGAAGGTGCCGTGCAACCTGCACTGGAACCTGAATCACTTCGTGGTCCTGAAACGCGCCGGTCGCAAGCATATCGAGCTACACGATCTGGCCCGGAGGCGGTGAGGGTGGAATGATCTCCTATCCATAATAACTGTCATTATCATCAGTACCCCTTTTCGGCATCGAAAAGGGGGTTGAGGAAATTACCCGAGCCTTTTCGCCCCTGACCTGCTCTAGCTGTTGTTGTGCCGACGTCGCCTGGAATCGGTTCAGATTGTTGCTGCCAACACTTTGGTGAGACTGCCTCTGCTTTTGGTGTGGAGGTGGTCGGACTTTATTGTGGAGTCCGGCGCGTCAGCGGAAAAGTTTGCTGTGCGATCCAAGCCGCGCAAGTCGTAGGGCGTCGGGATCGGACTTGCGGTAGATCCGCAGCAGGTCGGGCTTGACGTGGCACTCCCGGTAGCCCGCCCAATCGCCGGAAAGGCGTGGTCACGGTGGCGTGCGTCCAACGGCTGATCGGTCGTAAGCGCGATCAATACCGGCTTAAGCGTGTCATCGAGCGTGGCGCGGTGCTGGCTCTTGGACTCCCGCTTGTAATCGCGCTTGAAAGCGGACGAGCGATCAATCGTCCGCATGCAGGTCGGCCATCAGATCGTCAACGATGGCGAACTTCTGGCCCTTGCCTGACTCCAGTTCGGCAATAGCCTTCTTCGTGACGGCGTTCGGCACCTTCACGTCGAAGGGCAGGCGATGTTCGTCGGCGATGCGTAGCATCAGCAGACGGATGGCATCGGAAACCGACAGTCCCATTGCTTCGAGCGCGAGGGTGGCGCGCTCTTTGGTGTTCGTGTCGATGCGGGCTCGGACGTAGGTATTGGCGGTGCTCATGGCAACTCTCAGCGGAGACTAAGTTGCTATATTGTAGTCACAACGAGACTACGTTTCCACCGTCAACGAGCATCGCACTCCTGATCTTCGAACCCGTCGGCCAGGCGGGCGATATAGTATTTGTCGACTGCTTGGACATGAGCTTTAACACCGCAACAACAGGGGTGTGGTCAAGCTCGCGCACGAGACTGGCATAGCTCCCGAGCAAATCAGCTTCACCCAGTGCTACATTCCACGAGTTTGGAGTACACCCTGCCTCCGTTACAGCATCAGACCCGCGCACCCAGAATGCCTCGTTACACCGCTCCTGCGGTGTAACGCCTCCCGGGCCGCAGTGCGGCCCGACCGGTGGGATGTCCGTGTAGGGGTGGGCCTGGTGCCTGCCCGGAATGTGGAAATCGACGCTAATAGGGCCCCCACAAGGGTTGCCCCTACGGTGAGGTGGGGTGAATGTCTGGCTGATTTGGAACCGGCGGTTATTGCCATCCAGCGCGGTTTGAAAGGGCCAGCCAAATTCAGTCAAAGAAAGTTGCTGGCTACTACGATAGCGAATCATAGGTGCACGCGTTGTCAGGGAGTGGACTCACTTTCCATGCACTGTTATGCCCTAAAACATCTATTTACTTCAATCACATCAATATGTTATGGACTTAAACTGGACTCGAAAAAGGACGACGACTACAGTACACCTTCCCAGTAGCGTTTCCAGGTATCGGGTTGATCCTTACACAGCAGGCGGTTGGAGACGCCTTTGAGGCGGTTCACCCGTGTAGACACGACAACCTTCGGCGGGTACTCCACCAACAGGTGAATGTGGTCGTCCTTGCTGACGAATTCAATAAGCTTCGCCACGAAGTCAGCGCAGGCCTTGGCCTCATCTGGCGCTATCGCCCGCGAGTCTCTTCAAAACCTCTCTTGATTGGAATAAAGGGCAACTCCATCTTGGAATATAATCACATGGGATGGGACCAATAACGACATGAGAGTGACGGCAGAGCAAATACAGCTATTCGACGCGTATGCACGGCGTTATTTTGGCGAGGACGCCGTATGCTGGCTGTTCGGCTCACGCGTAGACGACAGTAAAAAGGGTGGGGATTATGATTTTCTCATCGAAACAAGCTTGAGAGATGCGGATGAGATCATTGATCAGAAGATAGCGCTGCTGGTCGGACTTCAGGGTACCCCCCAATTCGAGGATGAGAAGGTCGACATCGTCGTGAAGCGTAGATTTTCCACGTTTAAAATGCCGATTTACGAGATCGCCATGCGTGAAGGGGTGCGGATATGACAGCGGAACAACGCATGCAGATATATCTTTCCGAGTGCGCGTTACATGTAACGGTTCTCGATGAGGGGCTTGCCGAAGCAAGGGTATGGATGCCCCTATCGGCTGATACCTCGATAGGGAAAGAGATGTTGAGGGTATTTGACCAGATCGCATATCGATTTGCCAAGCTCCAGGATTCGATGGGCGAAAAGGTGTTGCCCTTGATTTTAGAGCTGGCCCAGGAAACAGTGCCTGCGAATGCAACATTTAACGAGAAGCTGAACAGGCTGGAGCGCATAGGAGCCATACCCGCTGCCGACGAGTGGAAGAGATTTCGCGCCATCCGCAATGCCCTGGCGCACGAATATCCGGACGACCCTGAATTGCGCGCGAGTGCGATCAATCGTTTTCTTGGGGGGGCTGCAAAATTAAGCACACTTTATAAGTTTGTAAAAGCCTATGTTGCAGAACATTTTCCGGATGTGGATTGCAAGGATGAACGAAAGCCCGGGTATCCCACAGGTTAGGCGCTGGGGGCGGGGGACAAACGTGGGCTTGACCGGCAAGACTGTGGCTCAAGCGGGGGTGTACCCAGGTGCGGACCGACCTATCTTCTCGAAGACTTGCGAAGGCATGGTCAGTTATTGAGTTGTCCGGGGAAGGGAAGGCAGCAAGTTTCGGTACTGCAGCGCGCTGCTTTGGGTGTTCATGTTGGCGATGACGGTATGGCTCCCGGCGCCGAGCGCCTGTGCAGATAGGTGACACCGCAGGAGCGGTGTCACCAGGGTTTCATGAGTCTTCTCGTGACACCGCTCCTGCGGTGTCACGCCTGCTGGGCCGCTCTGCGGCCCGACCCCGATAACTTGTGGGGGTGCGGGGAATAGATGAGTTGTCTGGGCAAGAGAAGAGCACCAGGCTTCCGTGCCCCTGCGGGGCGCGTGTTACTTCTCTCGCTTGCCCGAGAGAAGTAACCAAGAGAGGGCACAGCCAGGGTACGCGCCCTACGGGGGTGCGTTCGGAGCCGCTCGCCCTGCGGGATTTCCTAGCCCCTCACCGCGGACCACGGCCGGAGATAAGCGCGTGGTCGCTTTGCCGTGATCCCCTCGACTCTGCGTAACACGACCATGCGCTATCCAGCCGGAAGACAGTGAAGACTTCGTCAGCGTCCGGGCAACGACAGGACCCCGGCAAACCCTGC
>CAJXGK010000277.1 GCA_913053815.1 uncultured Rhodanobacteraceae bacterium | reverse complement strand
ATCTGGTCATAGCGGTAACGCGGGAAGGTGGCGCGAAACCATAGAAACAGAAAGGCCACAATGAAGGCCTTGGCAAACAACCAGAAGAAGCTGCCGGCACCGACCCAACCCCAACTTTCGGGAAACGGGCTGGCCCAGCCACCGAAGAATAAAATGGCTACCAGAAAGCTCACCAAGATCATGTTCGCGTATTCGGCGAGGAAGAATAGGGCGAAGGTCGCCCCCGAATATTCAACATGGAATCCGGCCACAATTTCTGACTCGCCTTCAGACACATCAAAGGGTGAGCGATTGGTTTCAGCCACCCCGGAAACAAAATAGATCACCATCACCGGCAATAGCGGCAACCAGAACCAGTGCAACACTCCACCTGCCTGAGCCTCAACGATGCGGCTCAGATTCAGGCTGCCCGTCAACACCAGCACACTGACCAAAGACAGGCCCATGGCCAATTCGTAAGAAATAACCTGGGCGGCCGAACGCATCGCCCCCAGCAGTGCATAACGCGAATTGGAAGCCCAGCCAGCAATAATAATGCCGTACACACCCAGCGAGGTCATCGCCAATAGATACAAAAGTCCGGCATTAGCATTGGACAACACGACCCCCTGGGCAAAGGGGATAACCGCCCATGCCGCTAAAGCGGGCGTTAACGCCAGTAGTGGAGCCAAGAAGAACAGCGGCTTGTCGGCATTAGTGGGGACGATTATTTCCTTGATCAGCAGCTTGACCGTATCGGCAAAAGCCTGCATCAATCCCAGTGGGCCAATTTGGGTCGGACCCAGGCGCACATGCATCCAACCGATGACCTTGCGTTCCCAATATACGAACATGGCCACCGCAATAATCACAGGGAGAACGATCGCGAGGATTTTCGCAAGAGTCCAGAGGATGAGCAGCAGATCCGATGCCATGTGTTTATACCTTGCTGATCGTGAGGACCTGGCCGTACTCCGGCAAGGTCAGGGTCTCGGGATGGTGCGATTCGATCCACGCCGTACCCAGTGGTACTCGGGAATCGGCTCGCACCGGAAGGGTCACGCCATCCACCTGGGCCGCAGCGCCATCCTGCAAACCCAGCAGGGCAGCAAGATCATCGGCATGCATAACGACTTCTGCAGGCCGGCTGAGAGGATGCCGGGCCAAGGCCTCACAACGGCGTAGTACCGGATCGCTGCGATAGATAGGTCGTGTTGCCAAGCGCACCAAGCCTGCTGTGGGCCATGCAAACTTTGCCAGGCCCTGGCCTGTTGCCACGGCCTGTTCGAGCATGGGGTGCAGCTCTCCACGCAATTCCTCGAGCTGGGTAAAGCCGAAGCCCGGCAATTTGAGTTGTTCGCCCAAGGCCCGCAGCACACGCCATCCAGGCCGCGCTGTACCCGGCAGGCGAGCCGCACTCGCCACCTGCTGAACCATACCGTCCAGATTTACCAGCGTCGCATCCACTTCAGGCAGCAAGCCAATCGGCAGGAGTACATCGGCGACCTCACGCAAGCGTTCGTTAGCAAAGGCGGAAAAAGCCACCACCAACTCGGCACTGCAGAGAGCCCTGAGCGCGGCCCTACTGTCAGCAAAATCTTCCAGCTCAGCGTTATATAGAAGATAGGCCTGACGCGGGGCAGTCAGCATGGAGCGGGCATGCAAACCATCCTGGCCCGGCAATACTCCGGCCCGAGCCAGGCCCAAGTCATTGGCGCCGAGCGGCAGCTCATCGAAAGCCGCTCCGGTCACCGTCGCGAGATAGCGTAGTAGTGCCCGCAACCAAGACGCTTGGGGATGCTGGGCCGCAACATGGCCGAGCATTATCACTGCATGCTCTGCCCTTGCCAAAGCCTCCACCCATTCCCGGTCACCATCGTGCGGAGTGGCTGCAGCGACTCGGTCGCGTAGTTCTGATCCAATCTGCGGGGCATGATCACGTTCGGATGCGACCCGCACCAAGGCGGCCAATCGATCCACCAGTTGTTGTGGAGCAACCACTACTTCGGACGTCAAATTGAAATTGGCATCGAAATGTGCCGGGTTTAGTGCGTAGACGCGGGCACCATTTTTGGCCGCCTGATGCAGGCGATGATTGACCAGGGGGATTTCGTGCCGAAGATCGGAACCCACCAACAGAGCGGCCTGGACCTTCTGCAGTTTTGCTGCAGATAACTCGAATGCTTGTACGACCGGAGCATCGGCAAAATCCAGGACATCCAAACGATGATCGATATGCGGACTGCCGAGCCCCCGCATGAGGCGGGACAAAAGCTGACCTTCCTCGCATGACACCCCCGGCTGAATGAGCGCTCCCACATCGGAGCCGGAAAAATGGCCTAACCTGGCTACGGTAAATTCTAAGGCGTGCTCCCAATCGGTCTCCTGCCAGGTGCCGTCGCGTTTGACCATAGGCTGGGTAAGTCGATCACTAGCGGCCAGCCCCTGGTGACTATAGCGGTCACGATCGGAAAGCCAGCACTCATTAATCGCTTCATTGTCACGAGGCACCACGCGCAGCGCCTGACCATGGCGACTGTGTACCCAGAGATTGGAGCCCAATGCATCGTGATTGGCGATCGACGGTTTGGCGACCAATTCCCAGGCCCGGGCTCGAAAGCGGAAAACCTTATTGGTCAAGGCTCCGACCGGGCATACATCAATGATATTTCCGGAAAGCTCACTGTCGAGATTCTTGCCTATATAGGTACCGATCTCGAGATGCTCACCGCGACCCAAGCCCCCCAGCTCATAAGTACCGGCAATCTCGCTGACAAAGCGTACACAACGCGTACACAGGATGCAGCGGGTCATATCGGTGGCAATTAACGGGCCGATATCCTCATCGGCTAAAACCCGTTTGCGCTCTGTGAAGCGGGAGACCGAACGGCCATAGCCCAAGGCCAGATCCTGTAACTCGCACTCACCGCCCTGATCACAGATCGGGCAGTCCAGTGGATGGTTAATCAGTAAAAACTCCAGCACGCCACGCTGTGCCTTGAGCGCCCGTGGGGAGTGCGTGAAAATTTTCATCCCCTCCATGACCGGCGTCGCACAGGCAGGGGCTGGTTTGGGCATCTTCTCTACTTCGACCATGCACATACGGCAATTGGCCGCGATGGGCAATTTGTGGTGATAACAAAAACGGGGAATGGCGATCCCGGCCATATCGGCCGCCTGGATAATCATGCTGCCCTTGGCCACTTGTAGAGCTTGGCCATTGATCTCGATATTGACCAGCTCAGGGGCCGGAGTGGTGTTTATTTGTGCGCTCATGACTGTGTGCTGTTTCCTTCAGAGCCGGCTCAGGCCGCCCGTCCCAACTGCTCTTCGACCATGGAGCGCTTATGGGTGACGTAGTACTCGAATTCATTCCAGAAGTGCTGCAGGAATCCCTGCACCGGCCAAGCTGCCGCTTCACCGAACGCACAGATGGTGTGGCCTTCAATCTGACGGCTGACTTCTTCCAGCAGGTCGATTTCATCGACATCGGCGTCGCCCACGG
>CAJXGK010000276.1 GCA_913053815.1 uncultured Rhodanobacteraceae bacterium | reverse complement strand
TGACTTTGCACCCGGGTGTTTGCAGACTTGAATATTTTTCAAAATAATATTCACCGGTCTGCCAAATTATCTGAATTCCTTTCTCAATTAATTTATTACAATTTTCCGCCACCGCTTCGTTAATCACGCCATCAACGGTTTTGGAGCGCATGTAGGAGCGCATGGCCAGCATGCGTTCGAGCCCATTAATGACCGGCTCGTCCTTGCCGGCGGTCAACAGGTTGGCAAGGTAGCGAACCGGGATGCGCATCGATTTGACGTCGGGAAGTTCGCCGTCCCAGCCGATCTTGCCAGCCTCGGCGGCTGATTGCAGCGGGGAAAGCGGCGGCACGTACCAGACCATCGGCAGGGTGCGGTATTCGGGATGCAGCGGAAAAGCGATTTTCCAGTCCATGGCCATCTTGTGGACCGGGGATTTTTGCGCTGATTTCAGCCAGTCCTCGGGGATGCCCTGTTTACGCGCCTCGGCGATAATTTCAGGGTCGTTCGGGTCGAGAAAGAGATCAAGCTGGGCTTGGTAAAGGTCCTGTTCGTCCTGTTGCGAGGCGGCCTGTTCGATCTTGTCGGCGTCATAGAGCAAAACCCCGAGATAGCGGATGCGCCCGACGCAGGTTTCGGAACAGACCGTGGGCTGACCGGCTTCGATGCGCGGATAGCAAAAGATGCATTTTTCCGATTTGCCGGAATCCCAGTTGAAATAAACCTTTTTGTAGGGACAGGCACTGACACACATCCGCCATCCCCGACACCGGTTCTGGTCGATGAGTACCAACCCATCTTCTTCGCGTTTGTAGATGGCCCCCGAAGGACATGACGCCAGACAAGATGGATTTAGGCAGTGATTGCACATGCGGGGCAGGTAAAAGTGGAAGGTCCGTTCGAATTCGGCGTAGACCCGCTTTTCTACGTTTTTGAAATTGCTATCCTGTGCCCGGGCCTCAAACTCACCGGCTAGATCGTCCTCCCAGTTGGGCCCCCAGGTGATCTTGTCCATTTTCTTCCCATCAAGCTGGGAAATCGGCCGTGCTGTGGGGGTCGCCTCTGACAACGGGGCCTTGATCAGATGGGCATAATCAAAGGTGTAGGGTTCGAAATAATCGTCGATTTCCGGCATATTAGGGTTGGCAAAAATCAGTGCCAGTTCCTTTGCCCGTCCACCTTGACGCAACGTCAGCGAGCCGTTCTTCTTCCTTACCCAACCACCTTGCCACTGACTCTGGTTCTCCCAGTTCTTGGGGTAACCGATCCCCGGCTTCGACTCCACATTGTTCCAGTAGGCGTACTCCTGGCCTTTACGGTTGGTCCAGAAATTTTTACAGGTGACCGTGCACGTATGGCAACCAATGCACTTGTCCAGATTGAACACCAAGGCGAATTGTGCACGTACTTTCATGGCTGATTCCTTGGGTGACGCTATTTAGAGAACTGCGCCGTTTCAGGGGCACTGGAGGCACTTTCGCGCGCGGGCGTGAGTGTCTTCTCGAGCCAATCGATAGCCTGGTCCGGCACCTTGCGCACGATGACCGTGGTGTCACGCTGACTACCGACCGGACCGTAGTAGTTCATGAGCCAGGAGAGCTGGGCGTAGCCACCGATCATGTGAGTCGGCTTGACCACTATTCGGGTGACGCTGTTGAGAATCCCTCCTCGCTGCCGGGTTGTCGGTGACCCCGGTACATTGATGGTTTTCTCCTGGGCGTGGTACATCATGGCCACCCCGCGCGGGATGCGCTGGCTGACCACGGCACGCGCCATGGTGGCACCATGGGTATTGAGGGCTTCAACCCAGTCGTTATCGCGAATGCCAACCTGCGCGGCATCTGCTTCGGCGATCCAGACATAGGGCCCACCACGAAACAGGTTGAGCATTCGCAGGTTGTCATTGAAGGTACTGTGGATGCCCCATTTGCTGTGCGGAGTAATCCAGCGCAGTACCAGGTGCGGACGTTCTGTGAAGCTGCTTGGAGCCCCCTCCAATTCCCGCAAATCCAGCGGCGGCCGATACAGACAGAAACCTTCACCGAAGTCCAGCATCCACTCGTGATCAAGGTAAAACGAAGCACGCCCGGTCAAGGTACGAAACGGAATCCCTTCGTGGATGTTGGTGTAACCGGCCGCGTAACTTACCTCTTCAGACTCGATACCGCTCCAGGTAGGAGAAGTGATGATTTTACGTGGCTGGCGGATCAAGTCATGAAAGCGAATCTTCTCTCCTCGTCGGGCTGCTGCCAGATGGGTCAGCGATAAGCCGGTCTTTTTCTCCAGCGCACTCCAGGCACGATGAGCGACCTCGCCATTGGTTTCCGGGGCGAGCATCAGAATAGCCTCACACACACCCATATCGTCGGCTAGGGATGGCAGGCTGGCTGCTGGGCCCTGATCACTGTTGGTCCGATTCAAGGCTTTCAGCTCATCAAGCTCCTGCCCCGTTTCCCAGGCAATCCCCTTGGTGCCATTACCCAATTTGCGCAGTAACGGACCGATGGCTGTGTACTGCTCGTAGACATGAGCGTAATCGCGCTCAACCAGGGTGATCTTCGGCATGGTCTTACCCGGTACCGGTTCACACTCTCCGCGCCGCCAGTCCTTGACGCCGACTGCCTGTCCAAGTTCGGCCGGCGTATCGTGCAACAAAGGCGTGGCCACCACGTCCATGCGTTTACCAAGGTGCTTGGCTGCCAGCGGCGAAAACGCCTTGGCGATGGAAGCAAAGATCTGCCAATCACTGCGACTCTCCCAGCCCGGATCGACCGCACGGGTCAGGGGATGGATGAAAGGATGCATATCCGTGGTATTGAGGTCGTACTTCTCATACCACGTAGCCGTGGGCAGAACGATGTCGGCATTGGCCCCGGTGCTGTTGAGGCGGAAATTAATGTCTACCATCAGGGCGAGCTTGCCAGTGGGCGCCTCTTCACGCCAATGGACCTCCTTGCTGGACTTGCCATCCTCGCCACGACCTAATACGGCATTTTGTGCCCCCAGCAGATGTTTGAGAAAATACTCGTGGCCCTTGGAGCTGGTGCCGATCAGATTGGCCCGCCACACGAAGAGGTTACGGGGCCAGTTTGCGGGGGCATCGATATCTTCTGAGGCCATATGTAGCCTACCTTCACGCAGTTCGTCGGCGACATAGCGGCCCACCGCATCAGAATCATCACAGCCTGCTGCGTGAGCCTGCTCATAGAGGCTCAGCGGGTTGCGATCGAAATGGGGGGCTGAGGGCAACCAACCCATACGCTCAGCCACCACTTGATAATCGGCCATGCTATAGCCCCGATAGGCTGCGCGGGCCGTGGGAGAGAGCAGGCTGTCGGCATTCAACTTCTCATAACGCCACTGGTCGGTATGCATATAAAAGAAGCTGGTGCCGGCCATCTGCCGGGGTGGGCGGTACCAATCCAGGGCGAACGCTATGGGTTGCCATCCCGCCTGAGGTCGTAACTTTTCCTGGCCCACATAGTGATTAAGGCCACCACCGTTACGACCGACGCAACCAC